>CAZNVC010000005.1:0-42695 GCA_964576685.1 uncultured Candidatus Saccharibacteria bacterium | reverse complement strand
AACATTTTTAATATCTAACTTCTCTAGTTCTTTTTTAAGATCAAACTGTTCTTCAATAATTTCTGTGTCGAATATGTCATCTAACTCCTCAGAATTAAAGCCAATCTCTTCTAGAAAAGTTTCATCAAAGTCTTTAAGTAATGTGTAATCAAACTCACCAACATTTTTATTGAGTCGTATATTTAACTCTTTTTCTTTTTCAATATCAGTTATTGAAACATAGACGACTGGTATGTCAGTAATACCAAGCTCTTGTGCTACTTTAAATCTAAAGTGACCACCAATTAAAACATTATGTCTTTCAGGGGAGGAGTTACAAATAAGAGGATCAACAAGACCGAACTTTGTAATACTCTGTTTAAGTGCTTCTATCTGGGCGTCATTCCATTTTCTTGGATTATACTCAGAAGGTTTGATTTCAGTAATAGGAACATAAACTATATTTAGATTGCTCATGTAATTATATTTATTAGTTTTTTAATAAATACTTTTCAGACATCTATTTTCAATTCAACAAAAAAAGCGAATCGAAAAAAATCTAAAACAACGGATGTTATTTTAGATTTCCTTCGGCTCGCTTCTTTACCAATCACCACCTTTTGGTACGCAGACCAGTTGGTTGTTGCAATTATTATAAGCGTACCCATTCAATGAACCCATACGTTGTATTGTTTTGGTGCGACGACCTACAAGTTTGGATTCATTTCTCTTACAAGAAGAGAAGGTGTAAACGTTTGCAAAGTACTGCCCATATCATACGCCTTATTACAAAACAAAGTCAAGGACTACACAAATTTCTGAATCTAAGCTAAGATGTGAGACCACTTAAAACGTGGTATAATTTCCTTACAAATCAATATCGCCTAACCCTTAAGTCCTCTTAAGATATGGCACAAAATCCTTCCCAGTAAAGAACTCCTCGTCAGAGTTCCTGGGAAGGTCGTATCTGGAAACGGATATGGGTGGCGTAAGCCATCACTCGGCGGGGAGCTTTTTGCTTCCTGACCAAATAAAATCCTTCCCAGATTTATGAAATTCGAATACAAAGAGGATGAGTTATTTTTTCGTTCTCTCTTAGGAAAATCTTTTTCCTTATACAAAATACTTTTTGATTTTAGATTGCCAAGTATTAAACGTGATGAATACTTACAAGAAAGAGATAAGCTTTTAATACAATTACAAAAGAGAGATAAAGGAGTGTGCCAGTTGCAGTTAAATGATAGATGTACTCACGATGAAGAAATAACAATTGATCACATTATTCCTTTATCTTCAAATGTTTTAAATAAACAAATACGTCATATTGTAAGAACTACGTACAAGAAAGTTCCAAGTCAAAGTTTCGGTTCCAATCATATTTATAATCTCATTTTAGCTTGTGCGAATTGTAATAAGCACAAGAAGCATCGGTTCTTGGATAAAGAAAAGATGTCTGTGCTTATTACTAATAATTTTAAATATCATGAAAAATAAAGAACTTGTATGTGTGGTTTGTGGCAATGTCGGTCAAACAAAAAGTGAAACCCCAGGAAGTGTGCTCATTGAAATTATTCTTTGGTTTTGTTTCATCATTCCAGGTGTTATTTATTCTTTTTGGAGATTATCTGCAAGAAAGAAAGTGTGTAGTGCATGTGGTAGCCCAAATATGATTCCTACAGATAGCCCAAGAGGTAAGAAGATTTTGGAAGATCAAAAGTAATCATTATGGAAATCAATACTCTTATCATCGGGTATAATCCACTAACTGACACAACAGGAAAAACATCGTCTCAAATACGAAATAATAATTATACAAAAGAACTTATCAATAGTTTTGATTTGGGGACTGTTCATTTCGCATTACATACAAACTGGAAAGAAAAGATTGATGAAATAAACCCTCTTATTATCATCAATTTGTGCGGATGAGGGCTCAACTTCTCACTGAGATTTGGCAACACTGTGACGGTAAAGGGAGAGAAGAGTTTTTATGTAATGCAATGAGTCAGCATATTGATAATGGTATGGCTTACAAAATGGATGATTTCATGGACGAAGAAGGGCAAAAGTTTCATCAATATATGTTTACTGATTTTGATGGAAGAAGTCTTAATTATATAAGACGTATTCCTTATGGAGAAAAGAAACAAGATAAATTTGCTTATGAAAATATTTTAACTAAATACGAAACCCCGAATGGTTTGCAAGTAATGTTAGAAGCAGGGCAGATGAAATCTGAAAAAGAAAAGTATGTTCAAAGTGAAGTTCAAAAGGTATATACGATACTCACTAATTGGAAAGATAATTCAAATCTTAGTAAAAAAGATTTAATGGTTGCTCCGTGGAATCCTGAGGATAGTGAAGATGATCCACTAACAGAAAGAGAGATTACAGCGATCAAGAATTATTTGAAGAGATTAGATAGTGAGAAATATAATTCTTTATTTAGTGATTAATGTTAGTACTTGTTGCGGTGTTATTTTTTGTTACTTGTGAATTGTATACATTACCAATCTTTTCTACTTTATGACTTACGCGACTAACTATTGGTTCAATTATAAAATTAAGACCACCTGTAAAAAAGTTAGAACCTTTTTCTGGACTTCCAGTTATGTTTGTAATTAGTAGAGCAATTACAAACAGTACTATTGCTATCACCTTAATAATGTTATTCATGATTTCATTATACCAAAAACAAAGAGTATATATTTATATAAAAATAATCTAAAATTTGTTAAAATTAAATCAGTATGGAAACTCAAGAATCAGACTCTTTTATATCAAAAAATCAAATAGCACTAGCTGGTGAATTTGCTGTTTTGTCGCAACTTGCTCTTCGTGGGTATGATGCAAATATGACACTTGGAAATACAAAAAGTGGTGATATTTTACTAACTCATCCAGCGACACAGAATATGTATAAACTAGAAGTAAAAACACAGTTTGACAATATTACATATCGTTCTGGAGATTTTGGTCTCGTAGAGGCAAGTTGGAGGATGGGAGATAAACATGAAACTATTACAGACCCAACTTTATTTTACTGTTTTGTGAGTATTGCAGATAGTACACACCATTTTGATTTCTACATAGTTCCTAGTTCTGTAGTGGCTAAGTTCGTAAAAGAATCACATGCATATTGGTTGAGTCACGGAGAAAGGAGAAATGATTCATCTATGAGAAAGTTTATGCTTGGGAAGAGTGGTGAAAAGTATAATCTTGATATGCCTTTAGTTGATGAATATAAGAATCGTTGGGATTTTCTTAAATAAATTCTACTTCCTTTTTTATGTGTCTATTATGTCTATGTAATCTTGGTTTACATTGTGTGCTCTTGATTTGTTTTAGATAGTGACCGAGAAGGGTTGATTACCTACTTACTTCAGCATCCAAATAACCTTTATGGGGTCTAGTAGTATCTGGTTCAGTACCCATTAGGCACACCACATGAAAAACGTCCCGCAGGGGCGTTTTTCATGTGGTGTGGCTATCAGTAACAATGTCTAAACATTGTTACGTGGGATTTGAACGAAATGCCGGTATACAAATTATGAGCACGAAAAGTTGGACTCATGACTTTTCGTGCTCATAATTTGTCGGCTCCCGGGGTCGAGACTTTGAGTGTTTTATGAATACTGAAGGTATGAAATAAAATACCAAAATGGTGACCAATCCCGATAGGCACACCAATTCATAAAAACTAGAAACCTCCTTATCAAACGGTGGTTTTAGCCCGCCTTTCTGGCGAGGCAGGTTACAGCTTTTAGGCACCCAATCGGGAATAACAGTGGAGGTTGGAACTGATATACTTTAAGTATGTATTTTCCTAAAGACATTTTAATGCTGGATTTTGATATGTGGCCCGTTGCATATATTCACCTCACAAAGAGAGGGTACAAGGGTGGCTATGCCTCAGAGGAAATGTTTCAAGCGTTTGGGGCGAAACCAAGAGGCGGTCACGATGCATTAGAAGATGCAAGAATTGCAGCAGATATCCTGCGTCAGTTGTGTGAAGCGAAGGAGTCAGTTTTGTGATATCTTTCTCTCATCCATGAAACAACCCAAAGAAATCATCGTGAATGATCTGATGCAAAAGAACTACCGTTATGTTCTTACATGCAGAGAGGGGAAGGATTTTGATCCTGAGTTTCGACCTGACCTTTCTCCAGAAGAGATGCTCGAGCTTGGTGTGTTTGGTGGTGTGTACATGCGAGATTGTACAAAAGAGTTTCCAAAAAAATGGTTTGTTAATGCGAAGCTAAGTGAAGGAAAGAAAGATAAGAAACTTAACTATTTTGGTGTACATGCCTCACAACCACTCTCTGTATGGAAAGAAAAAGGGTGGATACACACGCAAGATCCACGAGGGTGGTTCCAGTGGTATTGTCGCTATTATCTTGGGCGACGTAGTGTAGATGATGCGCGTCAGATCAAACGTTGGAAAGCGATGCGACGTCATGTGCTTGGTCTTGTGAATCATTGCAGGCGAGGGGACGAGTCTTGCCGACCGCGTCAACGCCAGGCGCTACTTCATTGGGGATATGATAGTAGAAGACTATAAAGTATATTCCCGTGATCCACTCCCTCATTTTAAAAAATAAAAGCGGCAGTTGTGCCGCTTTGTTGTGATACCTATATCATTAGAATTTTAGTTCTGGTTCGATGATTTCGTCAGCCAGTCCGTAACGAAGGCAGACTTCTGCATTCAGATAACTTTCAGAAGGGAGGATTTCTTTTCGAAGTTTTTCTTCCGAAAGTATCAGTTTGTTACATCTCGACATATATATTCTTACCATGAGATCCATCAACTCCTCATGTTCTCTTGCGAGTTCTTTCATGCGCCATGGATCAGAGGAGCCCTCATCGCTTGTGCTTCCATAGTGGAGCATAAGTCGAGAGTTTGCCGAGATGTAGCGTCTGGTTGCTGCTTGAAGAATGAGACTACCCCCACTTTGGCAGGGGCCATAGACGTACATGTGTACAGGCACACTAACCATGGTGAGTCGATCAAAGATGCCAAGGCTCGTGTAGAGGTCTCCACCATAACTTGAGAATTCAATTTCGATATGTTCTTTTGCTACACCGGTTTTTGGTGGTACATAGAGATGTTCTAGTGCGTGAAGGCCGGTATAGAAATTTGCAGCAAGGGGAAATATTACATCATTTTCTGGATTATGCTCCATGTACGGGATACCAACAATCATGCGCCTCTCAACAAGGTCAATCCCTTTTTCTAAGAGGAGGATGGCGCGCTCCGTTGCTTCTGCTCTTCTGGAGATAGTCATTATGAGTCCTTTTTAGGCAGAGTTTCCAAAGAACAATGTGTATACAGTGTATGATAACAAGATACAAAGAAAGCTCAAAGCATCATTATAATATCCGGGTGTGATCTTCTTTTCCGTATACATGCTACACTTTTGAGATGGATATCTTTACTACATTTTTTGCTAGCATTGTTGCGTTTCTGGGTGGTTTCGTTGGATATATTTTTCCATCACACGCAGTGGAACCGATAAGACAGCCGGTAAAAGTAATTACCGCACCCGCACCTGTTAAGGAAACAGTTATACACAAAAAAGTTCTCCCTTACGGGAAGGTTTCTCTCCATGTTGGCGAGACAGCAACTTTTGCATCAAGTACCATTACTCTCCTTAGAGTGTTTGATGACAGTCGATGTGCTGAAGGGGTAACCTGTATCTGGGCAGGCACAGTGAAAGCCGAGATAAAGAATGTTGCTGGAGGAGTTGCAAGTACGACATCGGTAGAGCTAGGGAAAACGGTAGTGGTCGGAAAAGAATCTACCACCCTTACTGATGTAATTCCATACCCTAAGAAGGGGGTCACTATTTCACAAAAAGAGTACCAAGTAACACTCGTACAGTCTCGTCTTGAGGCTAGATAAATAAGCCTTTTATGTATACAGCTTGTAATATAGTTTCCTTGTATAAATAGGTGTATACTCGTACCTATATGGAAACAATGAACCACCAAGAGTCAGCACCAACATTAACAAAAGTGCAACAAGAAAAGAAATGGGCGATGGAACAGGCACTCAGAGATATCGAGGCAGAGGCTGGTCAAGATATAAAGAAAAAATTAGAGGTGGCAAAGAGGCTTCTTGAGGAAGTGAAGGGGAAAGACTACCGACGTGAACAGGCATTAGCAAAGCTTGTTGAGTATTTTACTCTCCTACTTGAAGTAGAGATGCGCAAGGAGGAACTAGAAAGAAATCTCTCCGGGGTGTCTTATCCTCCAGCAGTCAACGATCAGTCCGGATTAGAAGAATTAGAAGATGATAAATATTTAGTAAAAGCATAATCCTTTCTATGTCACACAGTTCTTTTGATAATTTTGATTTTGATTCAGCAATTCGTTGGCACTTAGATCAGGTGCGTAAACTCCGCGCCCCGACTGGGCTCTTTACTGCTTCAGCGTTTAATGTGGCAACTGGATACAATAAAGCATGGCTTCGTGATGTTTATTTCATGACGCTTGGGTTTAAGTACTCAGGCGAAATGGAGGTAGTGAAAGACGCGGCTCGAGCGCTTCTTAAGATTCTTGAACAGCATAAAGAAAAAATTATGTGGGCGGTTAATAATAGACCGTATGAAACATGGCAGTATATTCATGCTCGATACAATCCAGAAACATTTGAAGAGTATTGGGAAGAGTGGGGGAATAAACAAAATGATGCAGTGGGAGAAGTGCTCTATCTTATTGCAGACTGTGAATTGTCCGGCAATACTATTGTTGAAACAACTGAAGATAAAGAGCTTGTACAAATGCTTGTTAATTATTTAAATGCGATTGAATACTGGAAAGATCAGGATTCAGGTATCTGGGAAGAAAATCAGGAAGTGCGAGCATCATCTATTGGGGCAGTGGTACGCGCACTTATGTCTGCGTCACAGCTTCCTTATATCACTATTCCTGACGGCATGATAGAAAGAGGAAAAGAAGCGCTCCACGCTCTTCTACCACGAGAGACATCAAATCGTTTTTGTGACCTAGCACTCCTTACTCTTATCTTTCCGTTTGAGGTGACGACTGAAGAAGAGACCAAAGAAATTCTCACGAATGTTGAATATTTTCTTACTCGTGATATGGGGGTGATACGTTACAGAAATGATAGATACTATAACAAAAACAAAGTTGATGGATATAGTGAAGAAGCTGAATGGTCTATGGGGCTTGCGTGGCTTGCGATTATTTATGCAAAGCGCGGCGATACTGAGAAGGCGTTACACAACCTTGAGCGTGCCGGAAAGACCGTCAACAAGGATGGACTTATTCCTGAACTTTGGTATTCCCACACCACCATTTCAAACGAGAATATTCCTCTTGGGTGGGCAGAGAGTATGTATGTGGTTGCTCTCGTGATGGTAAAAGAGTTACTACATCGATAGGGATCTTTTTAAGTACGAAACACATTACTGTAGTAATGGGAGCAAAACGGTAAAGGTACTCCCTTTTCCGTAGTCACTTGAAACACGTATTTGACCATTGTGTTTCTCTACAATCTTTTTACAAATAGCAAGACCAAGTCCTGTGCCTTTTATTCCTTTTGTGGCATCATTTTTAATACGATAGAATTTTTGGAAAAGATTAGCGACGTCTTCCTTTTGCATACCAATCCCAGTGTCTTTAACTGAAATGATGTTATGGTGAGAATCTTGTGAGAGCGTAATAATTATTTCTTTGTTTTCGCTATCCTTCATGTATTTTATAGCATTGTTAATGAGGTTTGAGATGAGCTCATCAATTTCATCTTTGTTGCCTAAAATAAAAACATTTTCAGCAAGGGAGCTCACAAGCGTAATTCCCTTTTCTTTTGTGCTAACAGCAAAAAACTGGACGATTTCAGAAATAAGGGCAGTTATGTTGAACCGTGCTTCCTGATGAGTGATAGTGCTCTCTATTCGGGAGAGATTAAGTAGTCTGTAAATAAAAGAAGATATCCTGTCGATTGACGAATCGATTGCATCCACCTTTGTGGTGTCATAGCCTTGCTTACGTAAGAAAAAGAGTTCACCTTTCATAATCGTAAGAGGTGTTTGCAGCCCGTGAGAAATCTCAAACATTAGCGCCTCTTTCTCTTTTTGAATTTTTGAAATCTCCGCCGTTCGTTCCTCAACTTTTTTCTCGAGGTTTTCTGCATACTCCTTTACTTGAGTATAGAGGGAGGCTTTTTCAAGAGCGATTGCCGCTTGCTTGGTAAATGTTTCGAGGAGGCGCCTATCTTCTTTTGTGTAAGGATCCCCAGAACGTTTTTCTCCGAGGGTAAGAGTGCCCACTTTCTTTCTGTTACTAATTATTGGAATTGAAAGCACATTACTATCTATAAAGGTGTCTTCCTCATCTTGATTGAGAGAAAAAGTCACTGTTTCTGCTTTTAGAGAATGTTGTAACACAGAAGATGTTTTTTCAATAATGGTATCAGGTGAAATGTTTTTATTAAGGATTTCTGCAAGGGTCGCAAGTACGGAGGCATAATCGTATCTATCTTTAAAAAAGATTGGGTCAGTAATTTTTTGGAAATAAAGCTTAAGGGGAGGAGTACCAAAGATGCCGATGACCGTTGTGATGAAAGCGCTCACAAGGACACTGCTTGCAGTTGATTCATTGAATATATATTCAGACAAGAACACAAGTCCAAGATATGTTGTTGCTACTACCGAGAGAAGGGCAGAATAAATAAGACCTCTCTGAATAATAATTTTGATATCCAGAAATTGATATCGCACTATGGCATAGGAGATCGAGAGTGACATGACAATGCTTCCCATTGGTCCAAATTTTGACCAGTTAGCGTTCCCTGTAATGAGAGGCAAAAGGTTACTTGTGATGAAAGCAATCGAAAGAAAAGTGGTCCAGCCAATGAGCACATATTTGACTTGAGATTTTGGTTTTCCTGTAAGATTTTTGTAATTGCTGATGAAGTTAAATGTCGAATGGCTAATCTGTATGAGGTAAATAAGAGTCACAAGGTTGTAAAGTGGTCCAACCACAACATCAGAGATACCCACACCCTCAACACGTGTCACTTCCACGACAACCCAACTTCCCATTGCAATGTAGGAAAAAATAAAAGCAACCACAGCATAAACACTATTTGCAATTCGGTACCCTTTTCTTTTAATTGGAAAAATATATGAAAGATACACAATAGACCACCCCATACAGAGTGCCGCTGGGAAGGTGGTCTTTGTCCAGAAAAGGGCAGCATCAGTAGTGTCGCTTGTGTCTGCGAGATAGTTACACACAGACCATGCGACAAGAGAAAGGATGCTTAAGAGGAATGTGTGCGATGCCGAAATATCAGTTCCTTTATTTTTTTTACTAATCACAAGGAGTGCGAGCGCGATATTGATGCTACAAGTTGTGAGAAGAATAACGAGCGTTAACATTGTATTAAAAAGAAAAGGGTATACGCTTCTACAGTATACCCTTAGTAGTATTATTTAGCACACTAGCTTCATGCCCAGCTGGTATCTAGATTGTCACGAGCGGAAATATATTCCCAGAAGGATTGATGCTCCCGGGAGATTTCCTTCTCGAAACGGTCAGGGGCAATCACCGCAGGAATCGTCCAACTCCCTTCACAGTAAAGTGGGATTCCAATCGGATCGATCGGGACACCGAGATTTGTGCAGAGGATGAAGAATTCCATGTCCATCATCGACAAATACAGTTCGATGTCTGCTTGCATTGCGTACCAGTAGATACATTTTGCAAGATCACGGGTAAGCATGCGTTGACGGCGCTTTCCTGCAACCTTTGTGACCTCTGCCATTTTTTCTCGCGGAGTATTGGCGAGCCTTCGCAGAACTTCCTTTTCGTAATACCCGCCAGCATGGAACTGGGAGAGGCCGAGCTGCGATTCGTGAGGGAAGCCGTGAACCGAATCCTTCACGATACGCATGCTGGCGATGGTCTCGCTTTCCGCAGAACGGATGGTCACATACGTGGCACTTTCGTCGAACTTGTCGAAGCGAGTATTTTCTCTCCCTTCACACAGGTCTTTTTCGTCGAGCCAGTTGCGTTCTCCATATTGCTCAAGCACAAGTGCTCGGCAACCCTTGATCGATTGCTCGTCGTGAGCAATCGAGAGAGTGACAGGGGAAACGCTCCGTACTGCCCGAAGTTCACTAAGAGATGTCTGCATGATTAGCTCCCTTTGGTTGCTCTGACGAAGAGATCTTGTTTGGCATACGTAAACGACATGCCAGAAAGTTGCAAAGTTACTGCATCGAGAAGTTCTTTAAACGTGTGTGAATCAAAGAAATGAAACTCGTTGTTGTTTGCTATAAACCTGTTATGGCGAGCAACAACGAGCATGTCCTCGATAGCACTTTCGTCAACAAATGTTCGACGAATGAGTTTCTCCTCTCTTTCTGGAGAAGCATGAGCATCGAGCCATTCTTCGACAGATGAGTTGTCGCCAACATGGTCCCGTAAAATAAGACCATTTTCATAATCTGGTTTTGGAACAACAACGTAGAGTTTGCCGTTTGGTTTTAGTACACGGCGAAACTCAAGAAGTGTTGATTTTGGTGAAGCAACTGCGTAGATCGTGTTGAGACTCACCACACAATCAAAAACCTCATTTTGAAAAGGAAGTCTCTTGTTGAGATCGGCATATCCAAACTGACACCCAAGATTAGGGTTTTTCAGCATTCTTGACTTGGATTCTGCCTGTGCGAGCATCTCTTGTGAGGAATCAACCCCAGTTATGTTGATGGGCTCCTTGAGGGGTTGCCTATCGAGAAACATCTCGAAGTTGCCGGTACCACACGAAGCATCGAGGATGTTCGTGCACGAACCTTGAAGCACATGTTCGACCACTTCTTCGAGCATTGATGTGTATGGTTTCAGATCAAGAAGTCGATCATAACAGATCGCATACTTCTCCCAGTCGATACCAGTATCAACAACTGATTCCATGGTGCTCTCCCTGTGATTACTATGGTTTGTAAGAACAAAATTACAAAGTGTATCCACATTGATTCTATAAAGTGCCAATATTTTTTTTATGAAAAACAGGTAATAGGAGTTTTGGTTTTAGATAAATTTTTTCTAAAATCAAAATTAGGAAATTCTATTCGACAAGGGCAATCTTGTAACCAATTCCAGGGACTGTGTGAATAAGATTTTTGCACTTACCTTCGTTTATTTTTTTACGAATATTAAGAATATGTGATTCGACGGTATTAGAAAAAGGGTCGACATTAATATCCCACACATGCTCAAGAATCATTCCACGAGAAACAACATTGCCTTTATTTCTTAGTAAATACTCAAGTAGCATGAACTCTTTTCTTGTTAAATATATTTCCTTTCCATTACGAGTAACAAGATGCTTTTTGGTGTCTAAGACAAGAGTGTCGATTTCAAGAATTTCGGAAGAAAAGTGTGAGGGGCGCCTAAGAAGTGCACGTATCCTTGCGAGAAGCTCCTCAAGAGAAAAAGGTTTTGTGAGGTAGTCATCTGCCCCCTTGTTTAAGAGCTCCACTTTTATACTCATTTCTGCTCGTGCAGAAAGCATTATAATTGGGGTATTTTTACCGTCTTTTCGTATATCATCACACACTTCAGCCCCATTCTTTTTTGGGAGCATATTATCAAGAATAATGATGTCGTAGTCATTCGTTCTAGCTAGATACGAGCCTTGCTCTCCATCATTGGCAAAATCAACTGCAAAATACTCCGACTCAAGACCAGCTTTTAAAAATTTAGCAATTCCTTCCTCATCTTCGACAACTAGTACGCGCATTGCCAAGTAGTATAAGCTAAAAAGAAAGATGGTACAACCAAACACTTTTCCCTTAAGAAGAAATTTATTTTAAGTTGAAATTGATATTATCTTTAACTTTGCTTTCCTTAAGGTGGTGTGTTTTATGCTACGAAGATGCACACATGTATCATTCATAAAGGGAGGAAAAATAGTGGGTTCAAGGAGGAGCATCTTAAACCTCACGACTTTAGTACTGTACAAGAAATATTTTTGGAAGAAGAGGATCTTATGCTTTTAAAAAAAATTGACTGTGACCTTATTATTTTTAACGCAATCAGTTACGACGGTGAGATAACAGATCCATTTATTATCCGGAGGATACGTGAAATAAAAAAGACGGTACCAATTTTTCTTATGACTCACAGTAATACAACTGCAAGCTATAGAGAGAGTATGTTGGATGAGGGGGTGGATGGGTGCGTACAGGCGCCATTTTCATATGACGAATTTCGTCTTCGTATTGAAAAATTATTTAAAAAAAGAGACAGTCTTTTATTTAGTGGCACAGTAATAGATATACGAGATGTGTGTATTGATATTCGTAATCATATTGTTAAAAAAGGGGGTGAGGTAGTTCATCTTACTAAAACTGAATATGGTATTTTGTTACACCTCTTTCTCCATAAGAATTTACCGGTCTCAAGTGACAATCTCACTCAGTGTCTTGGTCATGAAATACTTGAGCACTCTTCTGCTATTAATATTCATATCTTAAATTTAAGAAAGAAGCTTGGTGGGAGCGGTGTTATCAGGACTATTCCTCATTATGGTTTTTCCATCACAGACTCGATATATTGTTAAAAGTCTATGTAATTAAAGGGTTATTTTGCTAATAAATATTTTATCTTAGCTTGATATTTCGCGAACGGTTAGTATGCGAGAATGCGTATGGTTAGTTATTTGTAATTCTTGAGAAACTGTTCAATCTTTTTAGTCTCTATTAGGGAGATGTATAATGAAAGTAAAAGCATACACTCCCCTTGAGGGAGAGAGTTGTTTCTTGGCCCGTTCTTGTATCCCCAAGACTTCGTGTCATGGGCCAACTCGTTTTTTAACAATGGGAGAGTTGCCTATCAACGCAATGACCCTTGAAAAGATTATCCATCTTCAAAAAATGTCTTCTGTTGGACAATTTGCGGCTGGACTTGTTCACGATATTCGGACATTCGCTGGCCACGTGCAACACTTCGCTAACCTTGCGGAAAAGGCGGTGGCTGTTGAGGAATCCCCAGGTCATTATCTGCAGAATGTTGCAAGTGCTGTTCAAAAAATTCTTTCAATGAGTAGTGCTTTGGTGAACTACGGAAAGTGTCATCGAGCAGGCTATCACCAAGTTTCTCTTAACAAGGTGGTCGCTGACACGGTTTCGTTTCTTAAACCAGCGTTTGGTGGTCAAGTGGTTCTTGAGATTGATGAACAGGCACAGGTCTCTGTCTTTGGGGATGAGCGTCAACTTGAGCAAATTCTTGTTAACCTCGTTAATAATGCATATCAGGCATTTAGGGGAGCAACTGGAAAGGTGAGTATTTCAATCTACCGCCCAGGAAGAGACGAAATTCGTGAAGAAGGGTTCGTGGCTTTGTCTGTAGAGGACAATGGTGGGGGGATGGAGGAAGAAGTCCTTTCTCGAATCTCTGAGCCATTTTTTAGCACTAAACAAGAAGGGGGGACCGGCCTTGGTCTCTTCATGGTGAAGACTCTTACCCATTTTCATCAAGGGTTCATTGGGGTAAGGAGTGAAGCGGGTCAAGGATCCGTGTTTACAGTATATTTGCCATCCCTTCCCACTTCCCCTTAATACATATTGTGTTAATAAACCTTTGGTTCTCTAGAGCCAAAGGTTTTCTTTTTACAAGATAAAAGCACCACAAGGGTGCTTAGGAAAAGAATATTTTAATCGAGTGTTTTTTAGAGTGAGAATTCGTGGACATTGATTGCCATGAGTAGGGCGGGAGCCTCTTTGTAGCCAGGCATATTTTCTTTTTGTGCTACAAAGTAGAACCCCCTGTGCTCGTAGAATCTACGATGATTCGGGTGAATGACGCAAATTCCCATTTTTATATTTCTTTCTACAAGGAACTTTTCTACACTTCGTAGCATTCGTACACTTGTGCGAGAACAATTGTTTTCACACGAGACAGCAAAGGCACCAAAGTATGCAAAACTCGAACCATAGGCACGAATCTCTCCAAGTTCCTTAGGGAAGAGTTTGTCGATGCATAAAGAAGGGGGGTTAAGTTCAATAGTCATGGTGCCGACAATTGTATTCTTGTCTTTGGCCACAACAACGCACCCCGCACCTGTTCTCCACAAGGTCATAGTCTTCCACATGAATGCGCAGAATCGTGCAATCAGTACGCAGAAAGTTTTGAGCGAAGGATTTGGGATGTATCCTTTTTTTGATAGCTTTTTATCACTAACACGAAAGCCATAAAAGCTTCTGTAAGAGTAGTGACACCCCTGATTTCCATGATTTTTCTCCATGTGAGGTCATTAGCCTGCACAGGGAGGGTTCAATTTTTTGGTGCAGGCATTCATGAAAGAAGCCAAGTGACCAAAAGCGACAAGAGCACCTAAAATGCACACTATAATATTTATACGTACTTGTCAATGTTTTCCTGTTATACCCATAAAAATAAGTATTTCATTGCTATACTCACGTATATGAAGGAGGCAATGATCCCTAAACCTGTTTCTCGACTAAGATATTATGCAGCTCTTTTGGAAGCCATTATTCTCTTTATTGCGAGTGTATTTGTTACTCATTTCGCAAGTAAGTATGCAAATGTTCGAGCGAGTAATTTCGTTGAAGACATCATTTTAAGCAACACTCCAGTGTTTGATTTTGAATTTATTTTCGTACAAGGAGCTATCATGCTTTCAATTTTTGTTGTTGCGCTCTGTATTCGTTTTAGAAAAACAGCACCATTTCTCCTTAAGTCTGTAGCACTCTTTATTATTATTCGAGCATTGTTCGTTTCACTTACCCATGTTGGCCCTTATCCGCTTAAGCTTCAGCTTGAATCTCCTCTGCTTAATTTTATTACTTCAGGGAATGACCTTTTTTTCTCAGGACATACCGGACTTCCGTTTCTGATTGCGCTCATTTTTTGGGATCATCGTTATATTCGTGCGCTATTCCTTATCTCTTCTGTTGTATTTGGAATCATCGTACTTCTCTCCCATCTCCATTATTCGATAGATGTTTTTGCGGCATTTTTCATTACTTACAGTATCTACCATATTGCACTTAAGATTTTTCATAAGGACCATGAGTTTTTCGCCTTCGACGATGTGATGGTGAAAAGTAAATAAAAACCATCACGGTTCTGATATACTTCGCAGTACCTATGAACATGAATAACTACAGTTCGCTCCCTCGCATCCATATCGATAATCAGCCTAACCTTGTGAAAGAGGGGGTGTTTATTTTTGACAATGAAGTTTGGAGTACACAGAAAAGAATTGCGAGAATTTATGGGAGAAGTATTCCAACCGTTAATGACCACCTAAAAAAAATCTACAAAGAAAAGGAACTCCTAAAAGCAACTTCAGAACGAGAGCTTGTCGTTACCCAAAAAGAAGGGAAGAAAAAAGTATCTCGTAAAATTTATGTATACAACACTGATGTCGTGATTGCGCTCGGGTTTCGTGTAAAAGGAGAGTGGGGGAAGGAATTTCGTGTATGGGCAAGACAAGTAGTACGTGAAAGTTATGATCCACAAGAACAGGTAAAACATCTCGTCAAAGAAGAAAGGTAACAAGGTTATTCCTTAATGGTTCTTTTAAGATGTTGCTGTAAGTAGTTGGTTGTAATGGTGTGCTTTTTTCCTGGATTAAGAACAGAAAGTGGGTCCCAGACATCTTTTATTTTTTTAAATACTTCAAGAGTTTGGTCGTTATAGACATACGATAGAAACGGTGTACGAGCAAGACCTTCACCACCTACCGCACTTATTCCACCGCCATAGTTTTTTAAAAGAGAAAAAATGTTTTTTGCGTAGAAAAGAGTTTCACTTTCATATGTTTTTGAAAGAGGGTCAAAAAGCGTTGTTACAGAGACGTGACCACTCCCAATATATCCGGTAATTGTATAAAGTTTTCCAATCGAATCAAGATACTCTTGCAAGTCTTCGAGAAATGTAGGGAGTTGATGAATCGTAGCAATGAGGCCATTTCCTGTTGTGACGGGGATTAGGGTATTGTTTGTATACATCGAGCAAAGTGTATACAGAAAGTCTGACTCAACAATGCGTTCAAAATTTTTTCTTGAATCAATCGTCTTTAAAAGATGTTCTTCAACAGGAAGAGCGGTTCTAAAGGTGTGTACCATGTGATGAAGCTTTTCTTTATCATGTGACGTATGGGTAACAAGAAGCACGTAAGGGGTTTCCATGAAGAAAGGGACTTGTGTCGGGTAGTATCGTTCAGCTAGTTGCATAAATGCTTCGTCGTAGAGGAACAGGTGCTCACTTTTATGATGTTTTGCAATCTCAATATATGTGGGAAGGAGCTCTCTTTTTGTGACGGGGATACATGTTGTTAGAGTGTGTGGTTTATATGGGCTAATTCGAAAGGTGACAGAGGTAATAATACCGAGGGTTCCTTCTGATCCGGTAAGTTGATCGATAAGTTGGCGAGGCCCTATGGAGGTATTCCAAATATTATAACCAGAGGCGTCATCATGTGACTTTGGTTTGGATGCACGCAAGACAGGGCTTTCTTTTGCAAGGAGGGGGAAAACATCTTGATAAATCCCGAGTAGTCTTCCGCTTGGGGTAATGCCGTCTGCTATTTTGTGTTCCTCGCCATTATCAACCACTACTGTGAGTCCTTCTATCCATTCACGAATGGTCCCATGATGAAACGAGCTCCCAGAGGCACTTTTTGTTGCAATTGCCCCACCAATGGTTGACTCCTTGTCACCACCCATAAAGAAGGGTAGATCAAAATGCCAACTATGGAGTTTCTCAAGAAGTGAACCAATTGTGACCCCAGCATCTACGGTGATAGTATTTTCGATCATGTTTATGTTACGAATTTGACTGAAATACCGTGTCAGATCGAGAATAATTCCCTCCCCAAGCGACCCACCATTTCTTGCCCCACCTCCACCGCGCACAGTGACAGGAATCTTATACTCTCGCGCAAAACCAAGTACATGCTTAATATCAGTTACATTTTTCGGGTAAATAACTGCTTGTGGAGGAATATGGTAGGGGGAACTATCGTTGCTATATTTAGCAAGTGTGGCACGCGAACAATCTATTTCCCCAGTAAGAATCTTTACAAGGTCGCTAAAAAGAGGGGGGACATGAGAAAGAAGATTAAAGGCCGTTGTCATAAATACTCTTTCCGTTTTGATGAATTAGGAAGAAGATGACACAAAGCGCAAGTAAGACAGAAATAATAAGTAAAAAGTGTCTTGCTGTTGGATAAATGTTTTTCTTGTGATGTACAGGGAAAGGAGCTTCTAATGTCGGGGTAACCGACCCTTCTCGCACCTCTTCTTTTATTGTTGCAGGGAATGACTCCATATATACTTTAGAGTATACCTCGTTTTTATTACTAACTTTGTCTTTTTCTGTCCACAGAGCTAGGACAAAGAAACGCGTTATACTAAAGCGTATAGATTTTATTATTAAAAATACAAAATTATGAAATTATTGACCAACTTTTTTACTAGACTTTATCAGTACGCAACAATTTTTATTGTTATAGGGGCGCCACTCTTCTTCATTCCTAAGACTGGATTTGCAGGAGATGTGACCTACCATATCACAATGATGATTCTCGTTGCTGTTGCACTCTTCTCCTATGTCTTTGTGGCGCTTATTACAAGGACATGGCACAGTGTTTCTAAACTTGAGTTCATCTCATATTTTGTATTTTCTATCTCGGTGTTGCTTTCTGCGATGTTTTCAAAGACACCGCAAATTATATTCTTTGGTGAGGTGTTCAATCAATATTCTGCAGCAGCGCTCCTCACGCTCCCTGCGGTTATGTATCTCGTCCGCGCATTACCTGAGGGGATCAGGCGTAAGCTCAAGTTTGTTTTAATCGGCATCCTTGCACTCTCTTCATTTGTCTTCATTACCGCACTTATGCTTGGTGGTAATTTCCTTGGAGTAACAAGGGCGCTCTTTGCAGGCTTCTCAAGCTCACTCTCTCTTGCGGTATATGTAGGACTCTTCTCCGTTGCTTGTTTCTTCTATATACGAAAAGGGAAACTTGCAAAGAAGTGGAAAGCGGTGGTTGCCGTTACTGCGCTTATCTTCATTGCACTTCTTATTACCCTTTCTTCACAAAACAGTGTACGTCCGAATCTTAAGAGTACACTTTCTGTTGGTCAAAAGGTGATGCTTCAAGACGGATTCTTTGGAATTGGTGCAGGTAATTTTGCTCGTGCATGGCAACTACACAGACCACAAGATGTGATCAACTCTCCATATTTCCAATATGATTTCAGTGACGGTGCGGACACGATGACAACATTCTTTGTAACAATCGGAATCCTCGGTCTTCTTAGTTTCATGATGCTTGTTCTCTCTGCGCTGTATAGCACGATTGTGAGTTATCGTCAGCACAAAGAAGGGGAAGAGCATCTCGTGCTTGGAATGCTTACAGTAACACTTTTCTATTTTGTGGTCGTTGCATGGTTTGTTCCTCTCTCATACGCAATGCTCGTTATGTGGATGGCTGTCTCTGGTCTTGGTCTTGCTAAGGCTCGTCTTACCGAGTTTCATCCAAGCAAAAAACTCGCATTCCTTTTTGTTCCAGTTGCGCTCTTACTTCTTGTAAACGCCGTGGTAACTGTCAACAAGGCGCGTGCATTTTCACTGTACAACGCAGCTCAAACAGCGACAAAGATTGAGGATGCTGAGGCGATGGTTGCTCAGGCTTCTAAAATTTATCCATTCGACGGCTTCTACCGAGTGCTTGTAGAATATGCAATCACTTACAACAGAAACCTTGTTACCACCAGCACACAAGATCAGGAGCAGCTTAAGAATGCATACCTTAAGAAAGCACAGGAAGCAGTAGATGCTGGTCTTGCTGCGGTGAAGCTTAATCCAAACAATTACCAGAACTATGTCTCGCTTGGTCGTGCATATGAACTCGCTGTTCCTTTTGATAAGGAAGGAGGGTTTAGTAACGCTAAGAAATCATACGAAGAAGCAACCAAGTTGTATCCAGACAATCCTTATCTTTACTTAATGCTTGCACGTCTTGAGACTTCGGCGGGAACAAGAGAGGGGGTTCGCCAGCAACTTACAGATGCACTTAAAAAGAAGCAAAATTTTGCTGATGCACTTTACCTTATGAGTCAACTCGAAGCATCAGAAAGTAATATCGATGATGCTATCACGTATGCAATTGAGGCAATCAAGAGTGCTCCAAATGATCCAGCAACATATACTCAGGCAGGACTTCTCTTCTACGGAAAGAAAGACTATAACGACGCCGTACTTGCTCTTAAGACAGCGCTCGAAAAAGATCCTAATAATGCAAACGTAGCATATTTCCTCGCCCTTTCTCTTCGAGATGGTGGACGACCTGATCTTGCAAAGCCGCTCGCAGACGAGCTTCTCCGTCGTAACCCTGGAAATGCGGACCTAGAGAAGTTCATTAATTCTCTTACCCCAATGGCATCAGCTCCAACCACTCCAGCGATTCCAGCGACAAAAAAGAAATAGGCTTTCCTGTTCCAAAAAAGTTTCTTCTTGTAGAAACTTTCTCAATATACAATGACCCTTTCTGAAATTGAAACCATTCTAGAAGAGCTTGCTCTACGTCATGACAACCTTAACACTGAATTACTCACTACGCTGCTTCTCTCGGCTGGTTGGGAGGATAAGAATATAAAGGATGCCGTTACTCTCTTTAAACAAAAAGAGAGTACTATGCCTGTGAAAAAGATTACAGCTCCTCCTGTACCATCTTCTCAACCGGCCACGCTTCTTCCTCAGCAAAAAAGCGACAAGGAAGAAATTACGTTTTATCAGCCTGACGGCACAGAAGAAAAGGAGCTTCACTTTGTTGAAAACACGACCACTATAAAACGAGAGGAAAAGAAGGAGGAGAAGGGGTTACTTACTACGTTAGAGACTTCATTACCAACAATTACTATTGTCAAAAACGAGGAAGTAGATAGTTCAAAGGAGCTCGATACCATAGAAGACAAGAAGGAAGAAGCGCCGGTGAAAGAATTAGATAATAATCAAAGAAAATATGTAGAGATAGAGGAGCTTACAGGTGATCGTGAAGAGGCTGTGGAGGAAATAAAAGAGACACCAAGACCTCCTGAAATAATTATTACGGAACCTTCCGTTGAGAAAACAGTAATAGAAGAAAATACTTTCACCCCAGTAAAACCCACTCCAATTTTTAAAGAGCCAGAGCAACAATCTCTCGTTGAGGCAGAGTCACCAGTACAAGAAGTGAGGAAGACAAAAGAAACAGAAATTCCTGCCGATCTCCCGCTTCTTCCTTTTGAAAGCTCCCCACATGTTTGGTCTTTTTCGCGTTATAAGAATGTATTTCATAAAGAAGATGTACCGGAAACAACAACTTTACCTGCTCAAAAGGTGATTCCCCCGATTGTTTCACCTCCTCAAACAGAAAAATCACATCATGGAACAGATGAAATAGAGGAAATTAGTCTTGAAAAAACCCCGTTCACACGCGAGGACGAATCACTTGTGTTCTTGGCGGGGGCCATGCTTCTTGTTATAATTCTAATACTCGGATATATGTACAGTAACGGGCGTTTATAAGTAACTCAATAATCATTATGGAATCAACAAACTATAAAAAATATACGTGGATGGCGGGGACACTTGCTTTTGTGTGTATCTCGTTTGCAGCTCTAGGATTTGGTATGAATAATTTTGACGCAGTAAAGCACCCAAACGGTCAGGTGGCGTCTATCTCGGTGACTGGCGATGGTGAGGCAACTGCAGTTCCTGATATTGCGACAGTAACATTTACAGTTCGTGAATCTGCAAAAACAGTACCAGAAGCTCAAAAGCTTGCTGAGGCAAAGATTGCAAAAGGGCTCAAAGATCTTGAATCCCTTGGTGTTGACAAAAAAGACACAAAGACACTTTCGTATACCGTTAACCCAAAATACGAGTCACAGCAAACAGGGTATTGTAACGGATATATTTGCCCTCCAGCAAAAACGGTTGTTGTCGGGTATGAGGTTGCGCAATCATTATCAGTAAAGGTGCGTAAGGTTGATCAGGCAGGTGAAGTAATCGGAGCTCTTGGAAAGGAAAACATTACAGAGATTTCTGGTCCTGATTTTACCGTTGATGATATAGACAAGGTGCAGGCGGAGGCAAAGGCAATGGCTATTAAGAAAGCTCAAGAGAAAGCGCAGGTAGAAGCAAAGGCTCTTGGGGTGTCACTCGGATCCATTATCTCATTTAATGAGGACAATGGCGGGTATTATCCAATGGCGTATCGCGCAGATTCTATGTCTTCTGGAATGGTGGCAGAGGCGAAAGTCTCTCTTCCAACCGGGGAGAATGTTGTTAAATCACGAGTAACCATTACGTATACAATTAAGTAATCACGTAAGTCGGTGTGTACAAGAAAAAGACCTTTGAACAAAGGGTCTTTTTCTCATATGGCTGAAAATAAGACTCCTTGCAATTTGTCATAAGATATGGTACTATTTCCCTATGAATGCCCTCGGGGGCGTTTTTTAGAATAAGAACAGTATCTCAAAAGGATACACCTAATCACTTTCTACTATGAAAATTTTACAATACCTAAAAGAAACAAAGAACGAACTCAAAGAGGTCGTGTTTCCAACAACAACACAAACGATTACATTCACGGTACTTGTTATTCTTATTTCTGTTCTTGTTGCGGTGGCGCTTGGAGGAATTGATTTAGGTCTTCGAGAAGCACTTGCTAAGATCCTTGCTCGCTAGTTTTTAAGGGTCACTCACTCTATTTATTGACAAGTAATTGTATATTATCATTATGGCTAAACAAGAATTTACTGGAGAGCGTCACTGGTACGCAATTCACACATACAGTGGTTACGAAAACGCGGTACTTCGCAACCTTAAGCAACGTATTGAGTCTCTTGGTATGGAAGATAAGATTTTCAACGTTGTTGTTCCTCTTGAGAAGAAGATTAAGGTGAAGGGGACAAAGCGTGTAGAGGTGGAGGAGAAGATTTATCCAGGGTATGTCCTTGTTGATATGATTGTAGATGATAATAGTTGGTATGTTGTTCGTAATACCCCACGAGTAACGGGGTTCGTCGGCGCAGGCACCACCCCAGTCCCACTTAGTCAGAAAGAAATAGATTTTCTCTTTAGTCGTATGAATACTGGTGAAGTAGAACATGAGATTGCGGTTACTGAAGGGGAGCTTGTCGGAATTATCGATGGTCCATTTAAGGACTTCGAAGGAAAGGTGTCAGAAGTTGATAAGGCACGCGGAAAACTGAAAGTGCTTGTGAACATGTTTGGAAGAGAGACGCCTGTCGAGCTCGATTTCTTGCAAATTAAGAAGATTTAAGGTATAGTAGGCAAACTTATATGGCAGCTAAAAAAATTACAAAATACGTAAAAGTTCAAATTGAAGCAGGAAAAGCTACTCCTGCTCCACCACTTGGCCCTGCACTTGGTCAGGCTGGGGTACAGATTGGTGATTTCGTTAACAAATTCAACGCAGCAACCCAAGGACAGCAAGGAAGAATGTCTGTGAAGATTTATGTATACGAAGATCGTACCTACGATTTCGTTATTAAGACACCTACCGCAACCTCTCTTGTGATGAAAGGTGCGAATGTTGCAAAAGGAAACAGTAAAGGAAATGCTGGAACTATCACAAAAGATAAGGTTCGTGAAATTGCAACACTTAAACTCAAGGACCTTACCGCTCACACTGTTGAGCAAGGAATGAAGATTGTCGAAGGTACTGCACGTTCTGCTGGTATCAAGGTAGTGTAAGTAAAAAATCATAACCAGTTTTTAAAAATGACGCCTACGGCGTCATTTCGCTTTTTACAAAACTGTTTGACAGAGGTATATCTTGTAAAGTTGCAGTTTTTTTCTTTCTTCTGTAGGATTGTTGTAGCCCCAATATTGGGAATTAGTTCACTCCATAATAAGGTTACTCATGACCCCACAAAAACCCCTTGGTGCTGTTCCCGACCATATTCTTCTTCAGATGATTCAATCAGGACAGATTGCTGGTGTGAAAGAAAAGCATGTCAACCCAGCGTCCCTTAACTTGCCTCTCTCGGAAGAGATGTGGCGCATTGAGCGGTTTATTCTTCCTGAGCCCGGGGAAAAGATCAGTGATTTGATTCGTGGGAAATATCGAGGCAGGCCACACAGCTTCTCGCATCCGCTTGAAGTTGGGGTCCTCTACCTCGTCCGGGTGAAAATTGTACTTACTCTTGTAAAAGGTGAGTACGGATTTTTTAACCCACGTTCCACGACAGGCCGCACATTCCTTAATGTGCGAGTTGTTGCAGATGGTGTTCCGAGGTACGACTCTCTTCCCGTTGATTTTCAGGGGGAGGTGTGGCTTCTCGTGAAAAACGATATCTTCCCTTGTCTTCTTCTTGAAGATGATGAGTTGGTACAACTCCGTCTTTTCTATTCTGATACCCGTCTTGATGAGGGTGCGCTACGGAAATTGTACGAAAAGAAAGCACTCCTTTCTCGTACCAACGGGAAGCAATATTCTTATTCCGATCTTGCGATTCGGGATAACGATGGATCACTTGTGATGACACTCGCAATCCCTGTCGGGGTTGTTGGGTGGAAGACAAAAATCACGAGTAAGCCAGTTAAGTTTTCTAAAGAAAATAAAGCTTCAGACTTTTTTGAAAAAATTTCTTCGGACGATGGAACACTTGATCTCGATAGTCGGACAGGACTCATTCTGCCGACAAAGGAGGTCTTGTGGGTTCCTGAAAACATGGCAGCAGAAGGGGTGCGGGTCGATGACCGTGCAGGGAATTACATGTCTCATCGCGCAGGGTACTTTGATCCAGGGTTCAGGGGGACTATCACTCTTGAAATCACTGGGGCAAACGAAACCATTCGTGACGGAACCTCGGCTCTTAAGGTAAAATACGAGAAACTTTTTACTAAGGCCGCAAAGCCTTATACCGCAGGGTACAGCGGGCAGACAGCAGCGTTACTTGGTAAAAATTTTGTCTGACGATATATCAAAAGCGATCTCCGGATCGCTTTTTCTTTTTATGATATTATGATGGTATGAAATTAAAGGTAAAAAAGGTTCGTAGTGATGCTCGTATGCCTACACGCGCACATAAAGAGGATGCAGGAATAGATTTATATGCATGTGGAGGACATGTGGTTGAGCCGCACACAACAACAGTTATTCCAATTGGAGTAGCGTTTGAAATTGAAGAGGGGTATGTTGGGCTTATCTGGGATAAATCATCAATTGGTTCAAAAAGCATGAAGACATTAGGTGGGGTGATCGACGCTGGATACCGTGGTGAAATTAGTATTATGGTGCATAACTTATCAGACACTCCATACCATTTTGAGCATGGTCACAAAGTTGCACAAATGCTTATTCAAAAAATTGAACTGTGCGAGGTAGAGGAAGTAGACAACCTTAGCGAAACTGTTCGTGGGGCAGGAGGATTTGGTAGTACCGGAAAATAATTGCTTTTTGTTACAGCTTGGTTTAGGCTAGCTGTAGAACTCGCCTGTGTGAGAGTCGCTCTTTTAAAGAGGTAATGATGAAGCAGGTAATCGTGATTGCGGCAGTTGCACAAAATGGAGTCTATGGAGAAAACGGTACAATTCCTTGGCATTCAAAAATGGACATGAGCCATTTCAAAAAAGAAACAACAGGAAACACTGTTGTCATGGGGCGCAAAACATGGGATTCTCTCCCGGAAAAGTTTAAACCACTCCCCAACAGGCAAAACATTGTGGTAACACGCTCGCAGGAATTATTCCTTCCCGGCGTACAAGTTGTCGCTTCTTCTAAGGAGGCAGTTGATGTGGCAACCAATGAAAAAGTTTTTTTCATTGGTGGTAAGTCGCTATGGTATGATGCCATGGGGTTTGCCAAAAAGGCACTCATCACTGTTGTCAGGAAGAATTATACAATTACTGAAGGGGTAACGCTTCTTGCCGAAGAACTTCTCCTTCCACGAAACACTTGGCACAACTTTCGATTTAAGACTGCCCTTCATACAAGAGATGTGGTAAACGAAGAAGTGATAGGTATCAGCTTTTGTGAGTGGGAACGGTAAAGAAAAAGCGGTACACATATATTGTGTGTACCGCTTTTGTTGTACGTATTACAGCAGGTCTGCTACCAGTTTCCCTTGATGTCTGTACCCGAGGAGCTTGATATCGTCCATTGTGAACCCGTCAATATTTTTTACCTTAGGATTCAGCCACAGTTTTGCAGGCTTCCACGGTTTCCTCTGCAGCTGCTCCTTCACTTGACGAAGGTGGCCCTTGCTAGGATCGGGATTTCCTTTTTTACTGAATCCTGCAGTGTAGATATGACAGTCTTCAAGAGTGATGACTAGTTCACTTGGAACCATGTCTACACACTGAGCCACCATGTGAAGAAGGAGTGCATAGGATGCAATATTAAATGGTACCCCAAGGAACATGTCACATGAACGTTGGTCCATGGAAAGGTCGAGGTACATTTTTTTGTCATTACGCTTACTAGGACGTACAAAGAACTGCATCTTCATGTGACACGGAGGAAGACACATGTCATGAAGTTCCCCTGGGTTCCATGCGCTCACAATATGATAGCGACTAAACGGATCGCTCTTTAGTTGTGAGATGACACTTGCGAGTTGATCGATTGATCGTCCATCATTTGTGCGCCAACTTCTCCACTGAGCACCATAGATGCGACCACAATCACCTTCAAACAATGCTTTCCCAAGTGATGCGAACCTCTCTTGGTCATGTGTCCAGATATTTTTTGCTGTAGCGGGCTTATTGAGCAGTTCGTTTAATTTTGCAATTGAAAGCCTGCCACCAGAATCTTTTCCTGCGTCGAGGAACCAAAGAAGTTCCGCGACAACTACCGAAAAAGCAAGATGCTTGGTGGTGACCGCAGGAAAATTATTCTGCACATCAAAGCGCATTTGCTGTGCAAAGATAGCAGTGGTAACCCCGTTACGGGTCCTCCTTCTTGAGCCATACAGTTGAGTATCTTTGAGTGCTTCAAGAAACACTGACTCATTGCGAGTTTTTTGGTGAGAGACCATAGGAGACTCCTTGAAGATTGTTTGTTTCAGAAACGGAACATACCGAATGAATTCTATAGGTATTTTTTGTTTTGTGCAAAGATTGACACACTCTTACTTTTCTTTGTTTGCATATTTCCTTTTTTATTGTAGGCTTACGAACAGGATTCATTTTCGGTTCTTTAAATAAGGGGTTCTCAGTGAAGACGTTGTTAATTGCAATTGAAGGTTCAGATGGAGCAGGCAAGGAGACTCAAAGTCTCATGCTTGCAGACTGGTTCACGAAAAGAGGGGAAAAGGTTTCAAAAATTTCTTTTCCTCGCTACAAAAAAACTGCTGGTGGGTGGGCGCTCTATGAGGCACTCAAAGGGGGCAATGCTGATGCATATCAGTTTGCAAAGGTTGATCCCTACAGCGCAAGCTTGCTCTACGCAGCAGACAGAAAAGAATCACATTCTTTTCTTCTCGACACAATCGCATCACATAACGTGGTGATTTTCGATCGATATGTTGAATCCAATCTGTTGCATCAAGGCGGAAAGTTTGCCACCGAACAAGAACGTGATGCTTTTGGAAAATGGTTGTTTGATCTTGAGTATGGGATGCTCGAGCTCCCCATCCCCCATGTGACCATCTATCTTGAGCTTCCTTTTGAAGTAACAAAGGAACGTGCAAGGATGCGTGCCCTCAAAACTGGGGTTAAGTTAGATAGTGTTGAAAAAGATTCGGTATATGTAAAGAATGGGCATGATGCAGGAATTTTTTATGCCAAAAAATATAAATGGCTAAGAATTCCTTGTGTCAATGACCACCATGAACTAACACGAGAAGAGGTTCATGCACTACTCGTGAAAAAACTAGTTTCATTTTTGGGCTAGAATACGTGGGGGTGGCGCCGGTTTCATGTAGATGAAGCCGGCTTTCTTTTTATTCATCGATAAATAAGGTAGTATAAAGGGATGAATTCTTACGAAACTATTATTCACGCGCTTACAGAGATTGCTCAAGATGTCACCTTCTCTCTTACTCAACCAGAAGAGGTCACCCACGGTGATTATGCAACCAACTTCGCTTTTATGGTTGCAAAACAAAAGGGTATATCACCTAAGGAATGTGCTACAGGCCTCATTGCTTCACTTACTTTAACACTGTCTTCTGTAGTAGAGAAAATCGAAGTGGCGGGACCTGGGTTCATTAATTTCACGCTTAAGGATGATGTGCGTACTGATGAAGTAGAGATGCTCGCTTCCTTGGGTGTGGTGAGAACCCCACGTAATGAGGGAGCACTTGTTGAATACACTGACCCTAACTGCTTCAAGGTGTTTCATATCGGTCACCTTATGGCTAATACTATTGGTGAATCACTTTCGCGAATCTATGAAATGAAGGGGTATGATGTGACACGAGTATGTTATCCATCTGATATCGGAAGAAATGTTGCCATGGGTGTTTGGGGGGCAATGAAAAAAGAGCACGAGAAACCAAAACCCGAAGCTTCCCTTAAAGAAAAAGTTGCGTTTCTTGGTGTGTGTTATGCGTATGCTCATGATCAGTTCATGACCAATGAAGAAGCGAAGTATGATATTCTCGAAGTGAATCGAGCGATTTATACAGGAACCAACGAACGTGTTATGGAGGTGTATGCTGAAGGGAGGGCGCTCTCACTTGCATATTTCGACAGTCTTTATGCGAGACTCGGGACCACGTTTGATGCTTTTATTTATGAATCTGAAGTTTCAGATTCTGGGCTTGCGATTGTGCGGGAATATCTTAAGAAAGGGCTTTTTGAAGAATCAGAAGGCGCGATTGTTTATAAAGGTGAACAAGACGGTCTTCATACACGAGTCTTTATAAATGCTCAAGGGCTTCCAACGTATGAGGCAAAGGATCTGGGAAACTATGAGAAAAAGGTGGCACTTCTTCCGAATGCATCTCATTATGTTGTTGTTACCGCAAGTGAGCAGAATGAATATTTTAAAGTAATTAACACCGTAACAGAAAAAATTCATCCAGAACTTGTTGGGAAGCTCACTCACATTAGTCACGGGATGATGCGCCTTCCGACTGGAAAGATGTCATCACGAACTGGGAACGTCATTGGCGGAGAAGATCTTCTTGAAATGATTGCAGAAAAAATTAATGAAAGAGTGACCGAGATGCGTGTACCAGATTCCAGCAAAGTAGAACTCATTAGCGATATTGCGGTTGGTGCGGTGAAGTTTTCTATTTTAAAAATTGCACCCGGTAAAGACATTGCATTTGATTTTGAAAAATCTATTTCCTTTGAAGGAGATTCTGGTCCATATCTTCAGTACACTCACGCTCGTCTCTGTGCTCTCCTTGATAAAGCTCAAGAAGAAGGTATTTCTTTCGAACAGGGGTATGTTGTCGCTTCTCCTGAGAAAGAGCTTGAGAAGGTGATTATTGGTTATCGTGAAGTTTTAGAAAAGGCATACAAAGATCTCGGGCCGCACCACATTATTCAACACCTCTTACTCCTTACTCGCGTGTTCAATAGTATGTATGCACGGGTTCAGATTGTTGATGTTACACATAAAGATGAAAGCATGTACTATGTGATGCTCGCACAGGCAACAAGAAATATACTTTCCCATGGACTTTATGTCCTCGGGATTAAGGCTCCAGAAAGGATGTAGACTTCTTATAGTGTTTGTTGTAGGCTTACTCCAGGATGTTCATATTACAAAGAGAGGTTTCCGTGCAGAGTCCATATTCGCCCGATCTTTCCTTGCCACACCTTAAGATTCGTTCTAGGAATCGACTGATTCTCGTAGATAAGGTGATGGATATGCTCGCGTTTGCTTACCAGAATAAGCAGTACGGAGTCACCTTTGGATATCTGTATGATCGTTTGAGGACAAGTACATGGCTTGTGAGCCTCGACCTCCTTACTCTTCGAATCGAACTAGTTCAAGCCCTCACTCAGATGCAGAAAGAGGATGTAACGATTAGTGTCATTGGCGATCTCTCATCAAGTAGTGCTTTTATTCAGTTATACAGATTTTTCGGTGAAGATAGCCAAAGAATTACTCTTCAGTAAAATAGGTAACGTCCGGCGCCTTGGTATGGTCTCATATCTTGGTGCCTTTATTTTTTACTTGCTCTTCAAAAAATTTCTGTTAGTATTAACTGTACAACTGCAATGAAGGAGCTAATCACTCCGGAGCAGGGGAAGAACGTAGCGTAGCGCTATTAGTAGAACCCAACGTAACGAGTCCATTCCCCAAAGAGGTGATTGGAAAATCAAGGTGGTACCACGACAACAATCGTCCTTGGAAAAAGTTCATATACTTGAACTTTTTCCAAGGACGATTTTATTTTTTATTATTACTTTACTAAATACACTATGAACAATTCTCAGGAACCAAAGACAATCTCAGAAAAAGAGCAAGAAGTGCTTGCTTTTTGGCAGGCGCATAATATTTTTGAAAAATCAGTCGAGACCCCCGCTGGAGAAAAAGCTCGTGGAAGCTTCTCATTCTATGATGGTCCTCCATTTGCTACTGGACTTCCTCACCATGGTTCTCTTATGGCAGGAACAGTGAAGGATTTGATTCCTCGATATCAAACCATGAAAGGGAATTCAGTGCGTCGTATTTGGGGATGGGATTGTCACGGGCTTCCAATCGAGAATCTTGTTGAAAAGAAACTAGGGCTTTCTAGTAAAAAAGATATCGAAGAATTTGGTATTGATAAGTTTAATCGTGATGCGTATGAAAGTGTGCTTCAGTATGAGGAAGAGTGGAAAAAAATTATTCCGCGCCTCGGAAGATGGGTTGATATGGAACATGCCTATAAAACAATGGATGCAACCTACACTGAGAGTATTTGGTGGGTGTGGAAGTCACTCTACGAAAAGAAACTTGCATATGAAGGAAATAAAATGATGCATATCTGTCCTCGCTGTGAGACACCGCTTGCACAATCAGAAGTGGGGCTAGAATATCATGACGTCACTGATCTTTCTGTTACGGCGCAGTTTGAGTTGGTTGATGAGCCTGGGGTATACCTCCTCGCATGGACCACAACCCCATGGACACTCCCTGGTAACGTTGCACTTGCGCTTAACAGAGATGCTGAGTATGTAAAAGTACAAATAGAAGGATATGTTGGCATTTTTGTTCTTGCAAAAGAAAGATGTGAAGAGGTGTTAAAAGGAATGACATATACAATCCTTCAGGAAATGAAAGGGGAGAGCTTTATTGGTAAGCGGTACACACCTGTCTTTCCATATTTTGAAAAAGCAGAATTAGACCACAAAGAAAATATCTGGAAGGTATGGCATGCCGATTTCATTACCCTAGATACTGGTACAGGTATTGCTCATGAAGCACCTGCATTTGGTCAAGAGGATATGGAGCTCGCAAAGGCACACAACATTCCAGTGATTAAACACGTAAAGATGGATGGAACGTTCATCGATGCGGTCGTTGATTTTAAGGGAATGAAAGTGAAGAAAAAGGACGATACACAGTCTGCGGATATTGAGATTATTAAATGGCTTGCACACCATGGGAAGCTTTTTGAGAAACATAAAATTGTTCACTCGTATCCGCTTTGTTGGCGATGTAAAACACCACTTCTTAATTATGCAACCTCTTCATGGTTTGTTGATGTTCCAAAAATGAAAGAGAAACTTCTTTCTGAAAATAAAAAAATTGGATGGACTCCAGAACATATTCGAGACGGGAGATTCGGTAAGTGGCTAGAAGGTGCACGTGAGTGGGCGGTGTCTCGTTCGAGGTACTGGGGGGCACCACTCCCTGTGTGGAAAAATGCTGACGGGAGCGAAGTGAAAGTTATCGGTTCTCTTAAGGAACTTGCTGAACAATCAACGAAGAAGCCAAACAATACGTACTATGTTATGCGTCATGGAGAGTCTGTGTTTAATACGCTCGATCGCCTTGATAGGTCAGGGGACCCAACAAACGGTCTTACTAAAAAGGGTATTGAGCAAGCAAAACTTGTTGCAGAGAAAGTTGTGGAATCCGGTATCGATTTAATCATAACGTCACCACTTCTTCGAACACAAGAAACAGCAGCCGTGCTACACAGTAATACTGGTGTTGAGGTTGTTGTTGATGAACGGTTAGCGGAATTTACTTTTGGTGATTATGAAGGAATGAAAGCGACCGACTTTAGGGCAATCAAGAGTATTCATGAACATCTTTATGAACGGGTTCCAGGAGGGGAATCCTTTAAGGATGTTGCACATCGATTCATGCAAACCGTACTCTCTTGTGAAGAGAAGTATAAAGGAAGAGTTATTCTTTTTGTGACCCACGGTTCTCTGTCCTACATGGGTGCACGTGAAGCGGAACTTGTAGCAGATGAAGAAATTGTTAACAAGAAACATCCTCAAGAAGGACTCAATATTCATAATGGAGAAATACTCCGCTTTTCCCCACTTCTTGTTCCTCGCGATGAGACGGGTGCAATTAATCTTCATCGCCCCTATATCGATGAGGTAATAATGAAAGATAGTAAAGGAGGCGAGATGAAGCGAATTGGGGATGTGTTTGATTGTTGGTATGAATCTGGTTCGATGCCGTTTGCTTCGGTTCATTATCCATTTGAAAATAAAGATATTTTTAACAAGTCCTACCCTGCTGATTTTATTGCCGAAAGTATGGATCAGACCCGTGGATGGTTTTATTCACTCATTAACTTAGGAGTTGGGTTATTTGATCAAGCGCCGTATAAGCATGTGATATGTAATGGACTTATTAATGCTGCCGATGGGAAGAAGCTAAGTAAGAGCCTGAATAACTACACTGACCCAATGGTGCTTGTTGAAAAGTATGGTGCCGATGCCTTCCGTTATTACCTCATGTCTTCTCCGGTGATTAAAGGGGAAGGGGTGAACTTTGATGATAAGGAGTTAGAAGATGTTTACAAGAAATGTATTTCTCGCCTTGAGAATGTGGTAACACTCTATGCAATGAACAAGGAAGGGGAAACTATGCCTACTACCGTTTCAGATAATGTGCTTGATAGATGGATGATTGCACGAGTACATGAACTTGTATCTTCTGCGACAAACGGATACGACAACTATCTCCTTGATGACGCGACACGTGGTATAGGAGATATTATCGACGATATTTCTGTGTGGTATACACGACGTTCTCGAGATCGCCTCAAAGGTGTTACTGGTGACGAGGATAAAAAGAAAGCATATGAGACACTTAGCTACACATTGCTTACACTCGCAAAAGTGATGGCGCCAGTTATGCCATTTATTGCCGAGCGAGTATATCAAGCAATAGGAGGCAGTAAGGAATCTGTTCATCTCGAGAAGTGGCCAGAAGGCGGTGCAATTGATGAACACATTGTTAAAGAAATGAAAGAAGTACGCGACCTCGTCTCCCTTGGTCTTATGAAGCGTACAGAAAATAAAATCAATGTGAAGCAGCCACTCCTCTCTGTGTCGTTTAACAAAGTAGTCGCTAAAGAATACTTTGACCTTATTGCTGATGAACTAAATGTAAAGGAAGTGATTGTTACTCTTAATCAAGTAGAGGACGTTGTGCTTGATACCACTATTACCAAGGAGTTAGAGCAAGAAGGGGATGTGCGTAAACTTATTCGTGCAGTGCAAGATATGCGCAAGGAAAAAGGCCTACAGCCAAGTGATGAAGTGAAGCTTGTTATCTCTTCTACAGCAGGTCTTGGTGATCTTTCGCTTCTCCTTTCGACATGTAAAATTAAAGAAATTAAAGAAGATACTGCCGCAAGCGGAGTGAAAGTAGAGCTTTCGCATGGAAATGTCTCGATTTCACTAACCTCACACACCTAATATTTTATCAGCTATCCTCATGGCCATAGAAAAATATGTCACCCGTGCTATTGTCCTTGAATCGTATGATCAAGGTGAACATGATAGAGCATTTAAAGTCTTTACTCGTGAGTTTGGTTTGCTTATATGTCAAGCAAAGAGTGTACGGAAACTAGAGAGTAAGCTAAGGGCACATATTCTTCCTCGCTCTGTAAGTCTCATTACTCTTGTACAAGGGCGCGAGGTGTGGCGACTTGTTGGTGCTGAAAATGAAACTCTTAGTTCGCCATATGTTCATGAAGCAACAATACTCTTGAGGCGCTTTGTTCGCGGTGAGGGAGCACACACCACGTTATATGATCGCATTATTGCTTTCCTTAGAAGCGCTCATGTATATGATGAACAGATGGCACGCTTACTCCTCTACTATATGCTTCTTGTTGAGCTCGGGTATGCGGATGCTAAGGTAATAGGGGTGGCAGACACGAGAGAATATACTTCGCTTGCAATTGACGATCTTTATACACGACTTCTTCTTACAAAAGCTAGCGTTCGTGCACATGTGCAAGAGGTGCTTAAGGAAATGCAACTCTAGTAGATAACAGAGAACAGATGAATGCAAAATACATAAACACTTTGACATGATACAGATGTTAGCCTGCTGTTCTGTCATCTGTTAGTCTGTACTCTGTTATCTATTCCCGTTCTGCTATACTTACTCTATGCCTTTTCCTGTTAACAATGAAGAGAGTGCCCTTGAATCCATTGAGCATGAGCTCTATGATCCAAAGGCAAAAATAAGCACTGCTGAAATTCATCGTACTAAAGCACATAGGACGCTTGACCTTCCTACGTCGTGGGGAGATGATACGCATATTCTTGTGAGAGGACAAGAAGATAAACGTTTTTCTTTTGGAACAAAACTTCTTCTTGTCTCTACGATCCTCCTTTTTGGTGCACTTGCCTTTTCACTGTGGAGAGTTATGTCACTTCGTAATGTTGTTTCTGCAACCAATATTGATATGACTGCAGATATTACTCCTTATATTGAGGGAGGTGAAGCAACACCACTAATTCTTACGCTCCGTAACAGAAATACATCACCACTTGAAGGAGCAAGTCTTACGCTCCTCTATAAACAGGGCAATGGTTCCCAGGATGAACAAGAGAAGATTCAGGAGAAAAGAGAGCTTGGAACAGTTAAGCAAAACGAATATAAAAAACAAGATTTTTCTGTGGCGCTCTATGGAAGTGAAGGGGAGGTGAGGGATTTAACTGTTAAGCTTGAATATAAAGTTGCAGGATCAAATGCTACATTTGATAAAATAGTTAATGTTCAGGTTATTCTTCGCACACCTCCTGTGTCCGTAAATATAGATGGTCCAGATAAGTTGTCCGTAGGACAAAGTGGTACCTATTCTTTTGTTGTGAAAAATAATTCAGCGACAACATCGCTCCCTAGTATCATGACCCTTACGCTTCCAAATAGTTTTACTATTGAAAATGCTTCCCCAGTCTCAATTGCAAAAAGCAATTCATGGTCAATCAAAAAACTTGCTCCAGGAGAATCCCAAACAATAACGCTGACAGGACAATTTGATGGCAAGCAAGGAGAGGTTGCAACTATTCAATCCAAAATAGGTTCAATTGGAGACAGCCCTACAACAATAGGTATTGTGTACGCCTCAGAAACTCGAGATATCACATTACGAGCATCACCACTTACCCTTGATGTGAGTCTTTTTGCAGATAGTGGCGGAAGTGAAAATATTCGGTATGGAGATAGAGCAACTCTCACCATTAACTACAACAATACGAGTATTCAAGCACTAGAAGATGTCTCCATCACCCTTACGTTAAATGGAGAGGCGGCGCTCTATAACAGCATTGACCCTACAAATGGGTATTATGATTCTGTTCAGAAAACAATTACATGGAACAAGGCTTCGATTCCCGATCTAGCGGTTCTTGCTCCAAATTCACAAGGGTCACTACGTGTAGTTATTCCTATTGTTCAAAAGGGAGTGAATTCACCGGCACTTAAAATATCTCTTGTTGGTGCTGCGGGTCTCAAGGAGACTAATGATGTGGTAACGACGCTTACAAAAACATGGGGAGTACAAGGAAGCGCGACACTCATTGCAAGTACTCAGTACAAAAATTCTCCTTTTGCAAATAGTGGCCCTATTCCACCAGAGCCAAACAAAGAAACGACCTATACCGCTCATTTAAGTGTCTCTGCTCAAAATGCATTAAGTAATGCCCGAGTATCATTTACCCTTCCAGCATATGTCACATGGAGAGGGATGGTATCAGACCCAAATGCAGTAACATATGATGCAAGGACCCGCACTGTTTCCTGGGAAGCAGGAAAACTAGAGCAAGGGAAAGTGGTTGCTGTTGATGTAGGGTTAAGTGTGAGACCGTCACAGAGCCATGTTGGACAAACTCCAGCAATTACCTCCGGAATAGTGCTCGATGCAGACGAGGAAGTCTCTCATGCTCATCTTCACTCGGTTATCTCACCGCTTACCACATCGGTTAAGGGAGAGTTATGGTCTGAGAATCCAGCAATAGTGGTCAGTAGGTAGAAGTGCGAAGTATAACCACTCTTTTTCTTAAAGTAAGATGTCAGTAACGTCTTGATATACAAGTAATCTTTGGTGAGGCATCTTCTACGACCTATCTTAAAATATGTTAGAATAGCTTCATGAAAGAAACAACAACAATTTCGATTTCTACTGGGACAATTATCAAGGTTCTGGCTTCGCTTATTGTATTCGCTGGACTTTTTTATGTTCAGGATTTTATTATTGCGCTTCTTGTTTCGGTGGTGCTTGCGTCTGCCGCAGAAATGCCTGTTCGGACTATGGGTAAGTGGGGGATTCCACGTTCGGTTGCGGTTATTGGTATGTTTTTGACCCTCCTTTTGGTTATAATTGCTACCGTCTTTATTTTCATTCCTCCACTTGCTGATGATCTTGCCCTTTTTGTGAAGACCCTTCCAAAAATTCTAGATTCAGTACGTATCTTTGGTAGTGACATGGGATTCAAAGATATTTCGCTTTCTTTACAAAGTCTCTCTCGTGACATTTCGAAAGGACAAATTCTTACCATCCTTCAGACTTCGTTGTTTGGTACTAGTGGTTTCTTTGCCACGACGTCTGTCTTAGTCGGAGGGATTTTTAATCTCGTCATAACCTTTGTACTAGCATTCTACTTAGCACTTGAAGAACGTGGTGTGCAAAAATTTCTTCGCCTTATCGTTCCTAAGCATCACGAGGCATATATCACCGATCTCTGGGACCGTGCACAAAGAAAAATTGGTCTCTGGCTTCAGGGGCAGTTCCTCCTCTCACTCCTTGTAGCACTCCTTGTATATATTCCAATGCTTATTCTTGATATGCCGTACTCAACTCTTCTTGCGGTACTCGCATTCCTGGGGGAACTCATCCCGATGGTTGGACTCACTCTTTCAGGAATTCCTGCGCTTTTCCTTGCATGGCTTCATGGAGGAATGTCACTTCTTTGGGTTGTTGCACTTATCTACTTTATTATTAGTCAGCTTGAAAGCCATGTATTCTATCCAAAGGTGATGAGTAAAATGATTGGTGTTCCTTCAGTGGTGGTAGTAATTGCAATTGTGATGGGTGCAAAGCTTGCGGGTATCTGGGGGGTTATTCTTGCGATGCCGCTTGCTTCAATATTGATGGAACTTGCTGATGATGTTAATAAACGAAAGTCTCATGTCGAATAAAAAAATAATCACTACTGCAATTGCATATGCAAATGGTGCACCACATATTGGTCATGCGTTTGAATTTGTAATGACTGACACGATTGCACGATATGAGAAATTGCAAGGTAACGATATTTTTTTTGTTACAGGAATGGATGAGCATGGTCAAAAGATACAAGAAAAAGCAAAAGAAAAGGGTGTTGAAGTCACTGCTTTCGTAAATGAATACGCGAACCTTTTTCAAGCACTTGATCGTGACCTTGCAGTCTCATACGATTTTTTTGTTCGCACAAGTGATAAAGAAAAGCATTATCGTGGTGCGCAGGCACTGTGGAATGCACTTGTTGCAAAAGGGGATTTGGAGAAACGTACGTACAGCGCGCTTTATTGTGTGGGTTGTGAAGAGTTTAAAACAGAGAAAGATTTGAACGAACAAGGGGAATGTCCTGCTCATCTTAAGAAACCAGAAGTCGTCGAAGAAGAGAATTATTTTTTCAAACTATCAAAGTATGGCCCTGAGATTAAAAAAAGAATTGCGAGCGATGAGTTACGCATCGTTCCGCAGTCCAGAAAAAATGAAATACTCGCCCTTCTTGAAAGGGGGCTCGAAGATGTAAGTTTCTCTCGACCTGTCTCTAAAGTGTCATGGGGCATTCCTGTACCAGGAGATGATATGCAGGTGATGTATGTATGGTGTGATGCACTTTCGAACTATATCACTGCGCTTGGTTACGGAACTGATGCCTTTGACAGTGCGAGATGGAAAGACGCTACTCATGTGGTGGGTAAGGATATTCTGCGATTTCATGCTGCGATCTGGCCAGCAATGTTATTATCTGCTGAGCTGCCCCTCCCAAAAAATATTCTCGTGCATGGCCATATTACAAGTGGAGGTCAGAAGATGAGTAAGTCTCTAGGGAATGTAATTGATCCTCGCGAAGTAATAGAAATGTTTCGTCCATCTGCTGGTGAACTCGCAGGGGAGGCTCTTCGATTTATTCTTCTTCATGAGGTTCCATCTTTTGATGATGGTGATATTACAATTGATTCTATAAGGGCCGTCTACACAGCCCACCTTGCTAATGGTATTGGGAATTTGACTAATCGAATTATGAAAATGGCTATCACTTCAGGGGTGCATTTCGACAGTACTGTACCAGAAAAATCAATTTCTCGTGAGAATATCTATGATGTGAAAAGGCTCCTTGAGGATGTGATGAGACGAGTAAATGCACTTGATAAAAAAATTCAAGATGAGGAACCATTTAAAGTTGTGAAAGTTGATGAGGTAAAAGGAAAAGCAATTATCACCGAGCTTCTTACGACACTTCATCATATAGCAATTGACCTCGCTCCATTTTTACCAGAAACCTCCAAGAAGATTCTTTATTGTATTACTCAAGAAATAATGCCAGAGAAGCCTCTCTTTGGTCGTTTGGGGTGATTGCAAAAAGTCACGGCTATTGATAGATTGAAGTGTAATAGCTCTTTAGGAGTCACCATGAGCAGTGATTTGAATGTAAAAATTGGGGATGAGCTAGATCCCCGATGGAAACTAATTACTCGACACAATGAAAAGGAGATTTTTGGATTTTTCGGAGAGTATCGTTTTCTTTCGAACTTTTGGCCAGCATACGTTTTCTACGAAGAAAAGGTGTATCCCACAGCAGAAAATGCCTATCAGGCGGCAAAATTTCATGAGCATCAGAGACACCCGCTTGTCTCCTGTCCTCCGGAGGAGGCAAAGCGCTTTAGTAGAAAACATCTTGCTAGTCAACGGTACCCAAAGTGGGTATGGAATGAAAAGAAGGTTTCTATTATGAGAGACCTTCTCTATAGTAAGTTTATAGCTAACCCAGATCTAAGAGACAAACTTCTTGCAACAGGGGATAGGCAGCTTGTGGAGGCGAACTGGTGGGAGGATTCTTTCTGGGGAGTATATGTTCCCAAAGAAGGGATATCGTTCGGAAGCAATGTGCTCGGAAAGCTTCTCATGGAAGTTCGTGCAGAAGTTCTTGATTAAAGAGGTAATTGTGGTTTTCTCAAGGCACTTGTGTGCCTTTTCTTTTGCCTTTTTTTTGATACATGAGATACTAGTAGTACTATACAAATCAATATGAGTTACGCTTTTTTTGATATTCACTCCCATTTGCACGACAAGGCATTTGATGATGACAGAGATACACTCATTAATGAAATGAAGGAGTACGGCGTTGGTTCTATCACTATAGGAACCGATCTCATCGCAAGTAAAGAGGCGGTCCTCCTTGCAGACAAATACGAGAATCTCTATGCAACCATAGGCCTTCACCCTGCGGATAATGTAACCGAAGAATTTGATAAAGAAGCATTCACAACACTTCTTCTTGAGGGGAAGAAAATAATTGCTGTTGGGGAATGCGGGCTCGATTACCACTACATTGAGACTTTTTTTGAAAATGACAAAAAATTAAAAAATATTTCTTGGAATAAAGATGCTGAGGCAGACAGACAAAAACGAATCTTCGAGGAGCAGGTCTATTTTGCATGTGAACACAATCTCCCACTTATGCTTCATGGTCGACCAAGTAAAGGGACGATGGATGCGTACGAGGACATGCTTCATATTCTTGAGAGTGTGAAAAAAGAATACGGCACAAAGTTACGAGGCAATGCTCACTTTTTCGTAGGCAATATCGATATCGCAAAGCGCTTCATTGATATCGGATTTACTATGAGTTTCTCTGGGGTGATTACGTTTTCTCGTGACTATGATGATGTGGTGAGATTCATTCCGCTCACAATGATTCAAGGAGAGACGGACAGTCCATATGCGACACCTGCTCCTTTTAGAGGGAAGCGTAATACTCCTATGTATGTGCAGGAGATTGTGGCAAAGATTGCAGTTATTCGAAGAGAGCCATTTGAAGAAGTGAGGGTGCAACTTCTTGAGAACGCAAAAAGGATTTTTGATTTGACGTTTTAAGGGGAAGGTGTAGGATGGGGAGTGAAGAGTTCCTATTAACCAATACCCTGCTTAAGGAGGTATCACATGGACAACCTCAAATCCTCCTTTTGGGGAGGGGTGAGCTATATCGGCATCATGGATGGTGATGCGGGTCGAGTACTGCTTCGTATTGCCGGTCATGATGTGATTGTGAGGAAAAGCGACCCAGGACTCAAGAATCTTCGAGTGACTTCTGGTTCGAATAAAATATTTATTATTTTCAAACCGAGTACTACGGACAGCACAGTTCGCCGAATCTGTGGCGTTCTCCTCCATCCGACACCTAAGCAGGTGCTTTCTATTCAAGAACACCTTCGAGAAGGAACGTTCACCGATCGTGTCTTTGCGGGAGAACTTCCCGAATACCACTACAAACCAGCGAAGAAAACCTGAGGAAAGTCTGGTGTCATATGTGGGGAAAGCAGTAAATAAAGACCCTCCCGCCACTTGGCGATAGGGTCTTTTCTTATTCCTTATTTTGTGGTATAGTAGCCTCCTATGACTGAAATAAATGAAACCATAGTAGACAGCCGTGTATATGAAATTTCTTTCATCTTTGATAACAAACTAGATGAAGAAACGGCGCTTGCAAAAAGTAACGCAATCAAGCAGTCTATTGCTACCTTAGGGGGTAGCTTCATTTCAGAAGAAGCTCCGTATATGCGTGAGCTTGCTTATGAAATGACTCGCGTTGTTAATAATGTGAATGTTCGTTTCAATGTTGGATACTTCGGATGGATAAAATTCGAACTTGAGGCAGCTAAGGTTAAGGAACTTGAAAAGGGACTTAAGCTTGATGAGGAAATTGTACGCTACCTTATCGTCACTACTGTCCGCGAGAATACTGTGTACACCAAGCGTGCACCAGTAATCAAAGCAGAGACACTTGTTGATAACGAGGTTGATATTGATACCACTGCTGATGCAGATATCGTTGAAGCCCCGATTGCTAGTGCTCCTGTAGAGGAGGCTAGCGAAGAAGTAAAATAAAGATTACACTTGTTTCATGTATTAGTATTACTAATTACCAATAACCAATTACTAATCACTATCCCATGTATTTAAACAAAGTATTCTTATTCGGAAACCTTACTCGTGATCCAGAGCAAAAGTCTTTACCAAATGGAACTGCAGTAACCAATTTTTCTTTAGCAACAAACCGTATCTACAAGGATGCAAATGGTGCTAAACAAGAACAGGTAGAATACCACAATATTGTTGTGTTCGGACGCCAAGCGGAAACAAGTGCTCAGTACCTTAAAAAAGGGCAAGGGGTTATGATCGAAGGACGTATCACTACCCGCTCGTGGGACGATAAGACAACAGGAGAGAAAAAGTATCGAACAGAGATCGTTGCTGATGCGGTGCAGTTCGGTCCAAAATCAGGTGGAGGAAGTACTGGTGAAGGCTTCACAGGAAATCCTGGACCCGTTACACCAAAAGCACCTGTACAACCTGCAGGAGTGCCAGACTTAGATACGATTGATTATGGAGATACCAACGTCAATCTCGACGACATCCCATTCTAACAAGTGTGTAGACTTCGCAGACTAATGCGGACCACGCAGACTAGGTTTAGATTCAAATGTGTTTGTAGAGAAAATAGTTCAAAATCATATCTCGATTATTATTAAAAAATATTTATTACAATCTAATGCAACGTCTGCGGGGTCTGCCCAAAGTCTGCGTTAGTCTGCAAAAATGTATGAAAAAACAAGACCACTTTAATCAAAACAATATTAAGTTCATCGACTACAAGGATACAGAAATCCTCGTAAAGTTCTTGAACCCACATGCACGTATTCTTAATCGTCGAAAGACTGGCCTCACCGCTAAGAATCAGCGTGCGCTCGCAAATGCTATCAAGCGTGCTCGCTTTATGGGGCTTCTTCCATACGTAGCACACTAAACAGACAAAATTATTTCATCTACTTTGTCGCTACGAGATTTTTCTCAGGTGCCGTACTCGTAGGTACGTCTTCTTTGAAAAAACTCTATGCTCCTCGTATCTAAAACAATTTTCTCAGTTTAGTATTAAGGCCACATTACGGGTACTCACAGACGTGACGCAGAAGGATGCGGAAAAATGCAAACAAAAGACAACTAATCACTTAGTTGTCTTTTGTTAAATTGGGTATACACTTCGTGATATATGGAAATAAAAGGACATAATGTGGAGGTTGAATTACATAGAAGAAAGGAGGTCATTCAAGAAAAAGGCCCACAGGCAATTCCTATGCGCTTTGAACAGCTTAAAGATGACGAAAAGAAAGTGCTCGATTACGCGCTAAATCGGAAGGGTCTTGGTGTGGATCAGGTCATCACGTTTCCTTTTGAAGATATTTCCCAAGAAGAAAGAAACCATGTGTATTCGCTGTTGGGTGATTTTCTATTTCATACTGATACAACAACGAGAGAAAACATTGCAAAAGAGTTCGCACAAGCAATGGCAAAACTTTATAATTAATAACGATATTAGGTGCAAGAAAATGATGAGTTTGCCTTTGGCAAACTCATCATTTTTTGTTAGTATGGGAAGTATTAAAAATAATTTATTTCCATCTTCATGGCATCAACACATCCAAAAAAAGAACGAACATTTGTAATCCTCAAGCCAGACACGGTTCAGCGTGGTTTAGTAGGCGAAATCATTAAGCGCTTTGAACGTATTGGTCTTAAAATTGTTGGCATGAAAATGCATATGGTAGAAGAAGATATTCTCTGGAAGCATTACAACAAGGATGATGCGTGGTATATGAAGAAGGGGGAAAGAATTCTCGAAAACAAGAAAGCGCTCGGTCATAAGATTGATAAGGAAGCGATTGAGTATGGAAAAGATATTATTCGAGCAATGGTGCACTATATGTGTGCAGGGCCTGTGGTCTCACTTGTGATTGAGGGAAATAACGCACAAGCAGTAGTGAAGCGCCTTGTTGGAGGTACAGAGCCAGCAACTGCAGACACAGGAACGATTCGCGGTGACTATGCACTCGACTCCTATCTTCTCTGTGATACTGATGGAAGTCGCGGTATGCGTAACCTCATTCACTGTACTGATCCTGCCGATGGTCCTGAAGCATATGATCGCGAGGTGAATCTCTGGTTTACAAAAGAGGAGCTCATGAATTACAAACTTGTCACTGAAGTGATGCTCTA
>CAZNVC010000004.1:0-58298 GCA_964576685.1 uncultured Candidatus Saccharibacteria bacterium | reverse complement strand
AGAGCGCCGGTTTTGCACTCCGGAGGTGAGGAGTTCGATTCTCCTAGGGTCCACAGATACAAAAATCCGAACCAGACTGGTTCGGATTTTTGTATCTGTGGACCCTAGAGTCTGTGCTTAAGAGCACAGACGTGAGAATCGAAGCGAAATGTCGGTCTACGAAAATGAGAAGTAAAAATTGGGTGAAGTATTTTTACTTCTCATTTTTGTCGACATTTCTTTAGGCGAAAGTTAAGAGTGTTTTGTAAGTAACGAAGTTATGAAATAAAACACCTTAACAATCGCCGATTCTTCCAAAGTGTTGCGATTATTTCTTGAACTCACTTACACATAAATTGACAAACCTTTAAAATAGTTATATCATAAAAACAATTTGTTCTAACCGAAAGGAGTGCTATGGAACTAGTTCTACATATCCTGCTTGAATTACATCCGAGTATGAGGCCAAATGAGGTTGTCCTCGAAAAGAAAGTAGACCTCCCCTTTATTCCTGTGGAAGGATCTTCTGAAGGGACCTCATCAGGTCTAGAGCTCTGTGACCCCTTTTCTTCACCAAGATACTACGTAGTTTCTTGGGTGCGTTACATCGAAAATAACGATGGAACGTTTGGCCCGCCAATACTTCATCTCAGGGAAGATGATGACCAGCTTCCCGATACTACTCTCTACGATATCTTTGTAGAGAACAGTGAAGAGAACAGCAGAAGTGCCTTTCAAGAATATCGTGCGTTCATGGAAAAACGTGGATGGAAATTTATTCCCGCGTAGTAATCATCGCCCATGCAACGAAAAGCCCTACTTCGGTAGGGCATTTTTATTGCCATGATCAACCCTTGGTCAAATAAACTACTGAGACTATACTAAGAAGATAACCTTAGGAGGTACAGTTCATTATGGGCACACAAGATAACGAAGTGAATGCTGGTCCGGTACGCCTGGTCACATCCCCGGCACGTAACCCTTCCTGGAAAGACGTTCTCCCTCGACCGTATGAGGTGGGATGGGTTAAAGACCAAGCTTCTCTTGCTCAGGCACAGAAAGAAGCAGAAATATTGCTCCCTCTCTTTGCTTGCAAGAACCTACTTCGGTAGGTTTTTTGTTGAATCAACTTCGCTTTTTTACTAAGAGAAAAGCCTTACACAAAGCAAGGCTTTTGTCTACATAAAAAAGAAACTTACGCTTTCAATACTACAGAGAAGTGGCCGATTCCCCAGCTAGCGTAGAGCAAGTGGGTAAACCAACACCATTTATTTTCAAACCAAAACAAACACAAAATATATCGTTCCGGGCGATACTCTTTACGAAGTACCGTCCCATCAAAAAAGATAAAAGTAACAACACCGTTAGTTCTTTCCTTCCAAGCATCAGGAATATAATGTTGGTTTTCAAGGAAAGTTTGTAACGATTTTGCATCGAGTGGAATCACATTTGAGGAAATGATGCGCTTTACTTTCTCCTTTCCAGAAATAAACATCTCTCCTTCACGTAGAAATGTTGTAAGAGATAGTGCAGACATATCTATTTTTGTAAGAAGAAGACAACGCTCATCCTCTTTTTCGATACGCCAACAAGAACCAAGAAAAGAAGTTGAGTCAAACGGAGTAGACCGGTCAATAGGAACTTCCAAAAAAGTATTCACCTTCCCCTCCTACGCTCTGTAAGACCAAGAGTACTTACACTTAAAAGGCACTGGAAAGTGTTGTAAAGAACTCTCCTTACACTGTACCATATTTTCTAAGGATGGGTGAACTAAGATCCTCCTTCAAAAATAAATTTTATTTCATCAAATTTTTCTTGCTTAAGATTGTGTTTAGAAATCATAAGATAGAACACCCCTTCTCCAAAAATGCTGTGCGTATCACCTTTTCTTGTAACATTCCCATACGCGGGAAGTTCGAGAAGAAGCTCTTCTTTGTTCCCATCAAAGACCCCTCGCAAATCTTCACTATTAAACTCAGGGGCACCTCCCAACATTCTTCCGTCCTTACCTTTTTTCCCAAAAGTAATTGAACGTTCTTCTAGACTTGCCTCTGCAACATTAATACCCTCGGGAAATTCAGACTCCACGAGCTCTGCTACATCTTTGTAAAAAATTATCTTGTGACTTGGTCCAAATGAACTTAATTCTGTTTCTTCAAGAGTGCAAAATACTTGAAGTAAACCTTTCTTTGGAAGAAGATCACTGGGGGCTGTTTTCTGCACTTCTGCCATATTTATCTGACACACAAACCCAAGAGGATCTTCAGCATATTTTCCTAGTGGCCATTTGAAATCTTTTGGAACATGTGGCTTGCCTCCTATTTTTGAAGACCCCACTGGTGCACCTTTAGCTTTTTTTATTATTAATGTAATAGTAGTGTCCATATATTATTTATTGTGATGTACACATTAATTTTACCACAATATCCTTGACGATTTTTCCTAAGAAGAGTAGAGTGTGGATGGTTCTTTCCATACCGTGTGGAGTGTGCATGGCGAAAAAAAGGTCTGTGAAATCCTTTCAGGAACTTCGGGAGTCATACGTGGAACAAGATACCTCACCCACCAATAATCCCCAAAAGAACAAAGGGGAAGTGATTGGTACCTGTATCCAGTGTGGTAAGACGGTCTACAATGCGTTCTATGGACGCTACAGTGACCTCAACCAAAGTGACTGGAGATTGGACAACAGTGGTGTCTGTTCGAAAACGTGTAACGAGGTCCAAGAATCACAACCAAAGTTCCCTGACCGTCAAGAAGAACAAGAGCTGAGAGCCTAGAGAGCTCTCGAAACTCTTCCCTTCAAACAATGCCTGACTGCGAAGCAGTCAGGCATTTTGAATTTGTAAAATATAAAAAGGTGATTCGCGAAGCGAATCACCTTTTGACTCTCTAGACTCTTCTAGAGAGCATCATTTGCATAACTTGCGAGACGTGAACGCTCACCTTTCACCAAAGTAATGCTTCCACTGTGTTCCCAATTCCTAAAGCGATCAACGAGGTGGGTAAGCCCCGATGACCCTTCGGTAAGATACGGAGTATCGATTTGTGACAAATTACCAAGACAGACAATCTTCGTCCCAGGACCTGCGCGGGTCACGAGCGTCTTTGCTTGTTTCGCCGTCAAATTCTGAACTTCATCGATAATAACGAACTTTCTTAAGAATGTTCTCCCCCGCATAAAGCTCATTGATTTTACCTTAATACGAGAGCGAAGCAGTTCTTTTCTGTCGCTTCGACTTACCTCTTTTAATTTCTGAAAATCATTAAGTGAACCTTTTTGAAACTTTTTCTGTGAAGATGTTGACGAAACCTCAGAAAGGACCTCGAGATTATCTTCGAGTGCTCCCATCCACGGATTCATTTTTTCATCTTCATTTCCGGGAAGATAACCGATATCCTCACCAACAGGAACAGTAATACGAGTGATAATAATTTCGCTATAGCGATCACCGTCTACCACCTGCGCAATCCCAGCCGCAAGTGCAAGAAGCGTCTTACCAGAGCCCGCTTGACCAACTAAGGTGACAAAATCAATTTCTGGATTAAGCAGAAGACTCAGTGCAAAACTCTGCTCAGGATTTCGTGCAATAATCCCACTCACACTATGTTTCTCTTTGGTATGATCGATGGGGACTTGAAAAATTGCAGCTCCCTTACCTTCTTTTTCGGTAAGCCTACCTGCACTCACTTTCCCATCTACCACACTGTACACAAACTGATTTGGCCACAAACTTTTAACCAAGGGATGCGAAATCCTGTAGTAGTTAGTGTGCCCTTCTGTCCAAGAAGACAATGCATACTTGGTCCAAAAATCAGGTGGGCATGTGTAGATACCGCTATACAGGAGATCAGTATCTTCGATGACAACATCACTATGATAGTCTTCGACGATCATTCCTGATGCGCGACCTTTGATCCGCATCATAGTGTCTCTTGACACAAGAACAACTTCACATATATTTTTCTTCTGTTCCACAAGAAAAGAGACTACTGCAAGAATTTTGTTGTCTGGCTTATCTTCACCAGAATGATTCGCGAGTTCTTCCATCTGCAAAAAGAGACTTCCGGAAGCAATCCCTCCAGATGGGCCAAGGAGGGGAACCCCATCCTTAATCACCACACCATTTTGAGAAACAAGTCTCTCAAGGGTTCTCGCAACTTCCCGGACATTTCTGTTGATTTCATCATGTCCCTTCTTGTGGTTGTCGAGTTCTTCGAGAACCATTTTAGGAACATAGATATCGTGTTCTTGAAAACGAAAGAGGCATCGTGGATCATGCATAAAAACGTTAGTATCAATAACATATAAGCGTTTTTTTGTTGGCACTTTTGGAGTTGGAATATGTGCCGGCAACGCTTTCACAGCAATTGTGTTCTTGTTCCCATTGTTGATAAGCTTTTTAACCGCAGGCCTCTCTCCGCCACGAACCTGTCTTCTTCCGATTCCTGTCATGACAGTACCTTCTTTCTTTAGGTTGAAAAATGAGCAAATCCGTTATGTATACTAGCCTTTTCTTAGAATTATGCAAGCTTTGATGACCGGAAATAATCAAGAGTATGAGTGGTGTGGATTTCTTGTGAAATAAATATCACACTTGTAACGTATAATAGTGTACATGACAAAAGAACAAAAATTTTTATTACTAGTCGTCCTCATTATTGCAGGCGCTTCGGTTACCTATTACTACACACAAAGTGGCACCCCAACTTCTGGGACTACACAACAGACAACTGCAACCACACAAACCACCACAACCAACGAGCAGGCAGTTGCACAAAATCAAATTCCAGCACACTCATACTCTGCGGATGTTACCTACGTGACCCCAGAAGAAGGAAGTGGGGTGATTCACGTAACGATTAATCTTTCTGGTGACACCATCAATGATATTACTTTCACTGCTGACCCGGCAAAGAAGAGAGAGTCAAAGGAAAATATTGCGAATTTCCAGAGAGCGTTTACCGCACTCTCATTTAAAGGAAAAAAATTGTCTGATGTGTCACTTTCTCGCATAGGAGGTGCATCACTCACGACAAACGCTTTCATGGAGGCTGTCGGAAAGATAAAAGCAGAGGTATCAAATGGCTAAGCCATACTTGATCCTTGAACACTATAAAGGGCTCGGTACGATCTTTTCTATCGAGCTCTTTTTACATGATCATGAGATTGAAACTCTTCCCTTTGTGAAGCTACAACAGCGACTAGAAAGTACGATTACCGATTTTGGGAATAGATATTCTCGCTTCAGCGATGATTCCTTTCTTACAGAACTCAACACTAAGAAAGTTGTGCCATACGATGAGGATTTAGCGGTGATGCTAAAAAAAGCAGAAGAGGTTTCTCGTTCTACTAATAATGTTTTTTCTCTATTCATTAAAGAAGCGTTAGAAGAAAAAGGGTACGGGGCACAACATAAGACCAGAGAAAAAGGTACACACGATCACGATGAAGACAAGAGTGCGGTTCGTATCGATGCCCACACTATCACACTTCTTGGTAACAAAGGAATTGATCTCGGCGGGATAGGTAAAGGGTATCTTATTGACAAACTCGCTCGAATCATTAAAGACGAATTCCATATTCCGTTTTTTTTGATCAATGGAGGAGGAGATATCTATGTCACCAGTAACCACGGAGATCCAGTTGAACTCTTTCTTGAGCATCCGATACATGAGGGTGAATATATTTACGAAATTCACCTCAAGAACAAAGCATTTTGTGCATCATCATCATTCAAACGACGATGGAACAAGGACGGGAAGGAAGTAAACCATTTCATTGCAGAGAAGGAAGTGTGGTCGGCATCATATGTCATTGGCGATGATACTACTACCACGGACATGTACGCCACTGTATTTTGTATTCTCGCTGACGAAAAGACTTTGGTAGAAAAATTATCCGCAACAACACACCTTGAGTATATTGTCATATGTGATGATGGAAAAACGCTTATAAGTAAAGGTTTTTATGATTTTTTGAAATAGTATATTATTTTTAGTCTCTACACTTTTATTTTTCTTCACTTATACACAAGAATTTTCGAGTTATACCTTTTAAACACAAGCGAATACAGGCTATACTTGTGCATGTAATGTCCGCTAAAAAAGTTCTTATGTTTGGATGGGAATACCCTCCACACCACAGCGGTGGGTTAGGCGTTGCTTGCAAAGGCATGGCGCATGCACTCATAGACAATGATGTTCATGTGTGTTTTGTGCTTCCCAGGAAACTTGCCATTAAAGAACAAAAAGTGCTCCTCAAGTTCGCCGATGAGAAAATATCAAGTACCGAAACCACTATTCTTCCACACCTCGAAGTGCTTGCACGTGAACTCCAAAACCCATACCTTACTTCAGTAGAATATGAGAAGCGACTTAAATTTTTTATACAAGCTGGAGGGAAGATAGTTCCACGAACACTTATTGAACAAGTTGACTACTATGGAACTCTTGTAAAAACACTTTCAAAGGAGGAGCTCGAACAATACGATGTTATTCATGCTCATGATTGGCTCTGTTTTCCTGCTGGCATCGCTGCAAAGGAGCTCACAGGAAAACCTCTTATCGTTCACGTTCATGCAACAGAGTTTGACCGCTGTGGAGGAAATCATGTTAACCAGCAAGTCTACGACCGTGAGCGCCATGGTATGCACAAAGCAGATCATGTTATCACCGTGAGTGAGCTTACCAAGAGAATTGTTGTGGAAAAGTACGGCATACATCCAGATAAGATCACTGTTGTTCATAATGGCAACACTCCTTCTACTCAAGAAACAAGTTCTCGCTTTGCATCACTACAACAACTTAAACGTGACGGAAAGAAAGTTGTTCTCTTTGCCGGCAGAATTACTATTCAAAAAGGTGTGGACTACTTTGTCCACGCTGCAAAGAAGGTTCTTGAGTACAAAAAGGATGTATACTTTATCGTAGCGGGATCAGGTGATATGGAGCAACAAATTATCGCATTAACCGCTCACTTAGGAATCAGTCATCATTTCTTGTTTACTGGATACTACACCTTAAATGAACAAGCAAGCCTCTTCTCACTTGCAGATGTGGTGGTGATGCCATCTGTATCAGAACCGTTCGGTATTATTCCACTTGAGTCAATGAGTAATGGGACTCCGGTGATTGTCTCTAAACAATCAGGAGTAGCGGAGGTTATCTCCCACGCACTCAAAGTAGACTTCTGGGATACCGATGAGACAGCAAACAAAATCCTCGCAGTCCTTAGTCATCCGGTTCTCAAAGAAACATTACAAAAAGAAGGATTACGGCAAGTGGGAGGAATCACATGGGACAAAGCAGCGAAAAAAATGAAAGCCCTTTATCAAACAATAACCTAACTATCATGCCAACAATTGCACTCTACCTAAAAACCCATCAACCTTTTCGTATAAAACACTATCGTGCGTTTGATGTTGGGTATGACCATGAATATTTTAATGACAACGGAGAAGCAAACACGAATAATGTTAAGATTCTCAAGAAAATTTGTGAGAAGTCATACAAACCTACCAACAAAATCCTCCTTGAACTTCTCAAGAAGCATCCCGAGTTCACCTTTAGTATCTCTCTTTCAGGAACACTCCTTGAGCAACTCGAGAAACATGCTCCAGCGACACTACAAACATTCAAAAAACTTGTCGACACTGGTCGTGTGGAAGTACTTGGTGAAACCTACTACCACTCACTTTCATTTTATTATTCACTCGCTGAATTCGAGGCTCAAGTAAAGCTCCAAAATAAAATTCTCAAGCGTATCTTTGGTGTCACACCAAAAGTATTTTCTAATACCGAACTCGCCTACCGTAATGACCTTGCGAAGTGGGCAGAAGATAACGGGTATAAAGGTATCATTGCTGAAGGATGGGACCCTATCTTGGGATGGAGATCGTCGAACTTTGTCTATCAACCACAAGGAACTTCAAAAATAAAATTGCTACTTAAGAACTATCGCCTTTCTGATGACATCGCGTTCCGTTTTAGTGATAAGAATTGGTCAGAATGGCCACTTACCGCCGATAAATTCGCACAGTGGGTAAATGCAGTCAACGGGAACGGTGAAACCATCAACCTTTTCATGGATTATGAAACATTCGGTGAACACCAATGGGAGAGCACTGGTATCTTTGAGTTCTTAAAACATTTTCCAAAGGAGATTCTTAAGAATAAAGATAATGGTTTCAAGACACTCACAGAAACATGTAAGGCATACTCCGCAAAAGATACCATTGATATGCCACATATTGTCACCTGGGCTGATACCGAACGCGATCTCTCTGCATGGACAGGAAATAGTATGCAACAATCCTCGCTATCGGAGCTATATCGTATTGAAGAAAAAATTCTTGCAACAAAAGACAAGGTACTTATCGATGATTGGCGAAAACTCCAAACATCTGACCACGTATATTACATGTGCACGAAATGGTTTGCTGATGGCGATGTACATAAATACTTCTCCCCATATGAATCCCCTTACGAAGCATTTATCGCGTTTACTAACGCGCTCACTGATCTTAAGATGCGAGCTAAAATAACATAAACCACGTATGGCAAAATCACTTATCCTTGCAAATGGAAACATCTTTGTCGGACTTGATAGTCACGGCTTTGTAAGTGATTTCTTCTTTCCTTATGTCGGTACAGAAAATCAAGTGCGAGGAGAAACACATCGTGTTGGAGTATGGCAAAGGGGAAGAATCTCGTGGCTAGATAGCGGTGAATGGAATGTTGAGATTGATCTCGAAAACGATACCTTCATTGGGAAAATGAAATGTTTCAATAAGAGCACTAATCTCGAACTTCTTTTTACCAACGTAGTGTATAACGAAAAAAATATATTCATTCGTGAAGTAGAAGTGATTAATCACGGCGATCACACTGAGGAAATAAAAATCTTCTTTCATCAGGTATTCTCACTCTACGGAACACTTCAAGAAGATACCTCCTATTACGATCCAGTAAAAAACACCCTCATCCACTACGAAGGACGTCGAGTTTTCCTTGTGTATGGAGAAACGAGCGATATTCCATTTAATGATTACTGTGTAGGACTTTCTGGCATTGAAGGGCGAGAAGGAACATGGAAGGACGCTGAAGATGGAATACTCTCAAGGAATCCTATCGAGCACGGGCATGTTGATTCAACTTTTTCTCTTTCCTTTACACTACATAAAAATGAGAACAAGAAACTCTATTATTGGATTACTGTTGGAGAAACAAAAACTGAAGTCTATGAACTACATGATTATGTTAAATTCAAAACCCCAGAACATCTTATAGAAAGCACTACGAAGTTTTGGAAGGCATGGCTCAACCGTCAGGACTATCTTCATTGTGACATCACAGAATCACGACAACTTGATCTTTTTAAAAAATCACTTTTCTATGTGCGTGGTAACATCGATAATCGTGGCGCGATTATTGCCTCAGGCGATTCAGATATGCTTAAACACGGAAGAGACACATACAGTTACGTGTGGCCACGTGATGGGGCACTCACCGTGATGACGCTCCTTATGGTAGGTGAATATAATATTTCAAAGCATTTTTTCAAATTTTGTAATGATGTGATTGAAACTGATGGATATCTTATGCACAAATATCGTGCAGACAAATCTCTTGGCAGTTCATGGCACCCTTTCATTAAAGAAGGTGTTCCTATTCTCCCTATTCAAGAAGATGAAACAGCACTTGTTCTTGTCGCTCTCTGGGAATATTACCAAAAAACAAAGGATATTGAATTCATTGAAGGGCATTACAATACTGTTATTAAGAAAATGGCGACTTTCCTTACTGATTTTACTGATCCAACAACCGGACTTCCACTTCCAAGCTATGACTTATGGGAAGAGAAGCATGGAGTATCCACGTTTACCTCAGCATCAGTGTATGCGGGACTCATGGCTGGGGCGAAGTTCGCGCATCTTTTCGAAAAGGAGGATGATGAAAAACTTTTTGAAAGTACAGCTCTTAGAATGAGAGAGGCAATTCTTACTCATCTCTACGATAAAGACCTCAAAATGTTCATTAAGCTTCTTAATAAGAAGAATGGGGGTATTGAATATGATAAGACAATTGATATGTCGAGTATTCACGCCATCTATACCTACGGAGTACTTGATATTGATGATCCTATTGTTGAAGAGTCAATAAAGACAATAGAAGAAAAACTACGACTTCATACAGGAATAGACGGTGTTCCTCGATATGAAGGAGATAGATACTATGTACAGGTTGATGGAGTGCCAAACCCATGGTACATCACCACCTTATGGCTTGCACAATACTATGCACGTAGTGCAAGGAGAGTAGAAGACTTAGACATAGTTACGTACTGGCTTAACTGGTCCGTCACTCACTCCCCTCTTTCAGGTGTGCTCTCCGAGCAACTCCATCCTTTTACTGGAGAACAAATATCAGCAACACCACTCACGTGGAGTCATGCTGAATACATCCGAACGTTCATGTACTATCATGAAGCATTGGAACGGTTCGGAATTTGTAAAAAATAGCACTACTGAGTTATGTATATACTAATTGATATCGGGGGAACAAAAACACGTGTAGCGATCACTGAACATCGAGAAGCTTTTCATGAGCCTGTTGTGTTTCCAACACCACAAGATTTTGAAGAGTGGATAGTACAATTGAAAGAAGCAGCATCTTCGTTATCGCAAGGAAGAAAAATTCATGGAGTTGTCTCAGGCGTCCCTGGTACACTCACAGAAACAGGAACCATAATAATGACTCCTAACCTTCCCGACTGGAAAGAAAAACCTATCAAGGAACGTCTCGAGAAACTCTTTGATTGCCCTGCGATTCTACAGAACGACACTGCGCTCGTCGGATTAGGCGAAGCTGTGTTTGGTGCAGGAAAGGATCATCCTATCGTTGCGTATATCACGATTAGTACAGGAGTAAACGGTGTGAGGATTGTCGATGGAAATATTGACCGTAATACGTATGGTTTCGAGATTGGGCACACTATTATCGATATAGAAGGACATCGTGATGTGGAGAGCCTTATAGGAGGTGGCGCACTTGAAAAGCGTTTCGGTAAACCCTCCCACGAAGTACATGATGTTGCACTATGGGAGAAAATTAACCACTATGCTGGAATCTTTGGTGCCAACACTACGATGTACTGGTCGCCATCGATTATTGTGTACGGTGGCCCTGTGATGAATGACCTTCATATCGAAATTATCGAAAAAGAAGCAAAGCAATTTCTCAAGCGGTATCCAAAAGCTCCCATCTTTATACGCGGAACCCTCAAGGACTTTGGTGGGCTCTATGGTGCACTTGCATTGTCAAAGAAAATTGATACTGATCACTAAGACAACGTGTGAGACATGGAAAAGAAAAAAGCGACACCTTCGGTGTCGCTTTTTATTATTCTCACGTATCGAGCACAAGGGTTACTGTATTTCCCTTGTATAGGCTACCAACTGCATGGCCGCATACTTTCTTGTGTACTCCCTTTCTGTTGGTGGCCACTTGTGCACAGTTGGATATGCACTGTATGGTTCTAGATATTTACGAAGTGTCTCCCCTTTCTCTCCAACAACAAATTCTTTTAGTTTTTGAGCATATGACTGCGAGGAGGAGGCAACCTCTGCTACGAAGGTCACGTTCTCAGCTAGGATATCCAGCTTTTCATCTGCTTTGAAAAAGAGAACGTGTGGGAGGCTATATCCTGTGAGTTTGTACACAAATACCCCAAGGAGTTGGTACCATTTTGATTTCATTCCCTTATTTCCTTGTAACGTAACGAACTATGACAATAAATAATATACAACTATAATCTTATATTGTCAATTTTCTTGTGGCATATGCTTGCTATAGTGTAAGTTCTGGTTTAGTATGCTACAAGTACGTTTTCGTGTACCGTACCCCTTCACTTGGGAGGATGCATGATTTTTTATAGACCTATAAACAAGACAACAGAAAAATCTTCACTTGGATCCTGGGAAAGAAGATTTGCTCTTTTCCCTGTTTGTGTACATTTTGATGTATTTGAAGGAACGAAGTCCTACGTTTGGTTGGAGTTCTACGAAGTAAGACTACGCTATGTGCGAACCTATGGTTGGTTGAGTGACTATCGTCGACCAATGTCTCAAAGTTACTTCACTACGAGAGCCAGCTGTAGCAAATAACCTACCACAGAAAGCCCTGCTTCGGTGGGGTTTTTGTTTTCACACTTAGAATATGGTAGCTCGCGAACTCAAACTACTTATCATCCACATGACTCCAGGTAAATTCTTTGTCTGGAAATACCTTCTTCATTGGGTTGAGAATTCCATTAGGGTCAAAGATTGCCTTTGTCTTTTCAAAAAGTGTAATAATTTCTGGGGAAAACATTTTAGGAAGATACATAGTACGAAGAAGCCCATCGTTATGCTCCCCGGACATTGAACCTTTGTACTGAAACACAAGATCAAATACTTCATCCATGAGCTGATGAAGGACATCCTTGATACCGAGTTTATGAATATCTACAAGCGGAATAATGTGAAAGTTAGCATCTCCCATATGCCCCGCTACTGTATAAATAAGATCCTTGTAGACATCTTTTTTGAAAATTGCATCGAGTTTCGGCAAAAATTCAGGTAGATCTTGTGGATGGACTACAATATCGTCAATTGTTGGTGCAGTTCTATAGCCCTGCATACGTGAACGGAGGAGACTAAAACTCTCTCGTCTAAATGTCCAATACTTCTTTGCCTCCCACTCCCCATGAGTACGCTTGATAGGAAGATTAAATGACTTCATATCTTCATACGCCTTAGTAACTTGTGCATCGACTTCTTCTTTCGTATTTCCAGAGAACTCTGCCATCAAAATAATCTTAGGCACACCTCCTCGAAGGACCATCCAGAACTCTGGCAAAAACTGAAGTCCGAGAGTAAACATATTCCCTCCCATACGAATAGCAATATCCTTGAAAAACTTCATTGCGATCTTAAAGGTATGATCATCGTAGGATTCAAGTGCTTCTGGCTTATGAGCAAGCATCTTTACCACTATTTCACCTAAGTGCACTGTTGATGGGACGAACATAACAATCATTTGGGAATGATTCTTAGGAGTTACTCCGGTAAGAGTCGCAGCGGAAACACATGCAAGTGTCCCCTGACTTCCAACGACAAGCTTAGAAAGATCAAAAACTCCTGTTTCTTTATTGTATACATTCCAGAGATAGTAGCCTGATGAATTTTTTGACACGGTAGGCTTTGCCTTCATAATCGTGTCGTAGTTATCATTAATGAGTGCAAACATTTCCCTATGAATTCTTCCTCCCTCTGAGTCTTCGTTAAGTTTTACAGTGAGATCATTCCCTTCAAATGCATGAAGGAGATCACGCTGTCCATTAGCGTATACAACTTCAAGTGATTGAACATACTTTTCGGTCTTGCCATACGTAAGTGTCTTCTCACCACCTGAATTATTAGACACAATTCCTCCGATAGCAGCAATTTCACGAGAAGCTGGATAGCTCGGCATCAACCATCCTTCCGCCAATGTTCTTTTCTCAAAATCACGATAATACACACCAGACTCTGCAGTTGCTCCGTGTGCTGTCACCTCAGTAATATGATTCATATACCGTGTAGTATCAAGAATAATAGATTGGCAAAGCGATCCTCCTGCCATACACGTGCCTGCCGAACGCATAGCAACAGCAATATCAAGTCCTTCTTTTTTCTTTGCAGTTGCATACTCAAGCACCGCACTAATATCAAGAGCACTTTTAGGATAAATCACCATTTCTGGCTTTACGTAAAAGAGGCTCATATCTCGAGCAGCTCTTTCTCTGTCAGCATCCAAAAGAGAACCATCCCCTTTAATTAATTTTTCTAAATCCTCTGCAATTTCTATATACTTAGGTATATTCATATGAGAAAAGTATAGCAGGGATACGGAGTAACGTATAGTGAAAAACATTAAAAAACAGGACCTTTTAGACTATTGTCTTACTTTGGTCCTGTTTTTGTATGGCGGCACAACTCCTACATGGGCATACAGCTTGTTAAACTGCTTTTTCAAGTTTTGCTTCTATTTCTTTTTCTGTAATCTCAAGTCGTTTCTTGAATTTCTTAAGTATCATTTGCTCTTCCTTGGTAAGTTCTCGCTTTCGCTCTGCTTTTACCAAAATATCATGGAATTCTTCGGTGTCTCTACGGAGTTCTTGCACATTGACACGAAGCGTATTTTCTACCTCTGACAACTTACGCTTAACTTTTCTTCTAAAGCGTGAAAATTGAAGGAAGGAGTACCAGAGGGTCGCAGAGATTGCGATAGCTGCCACTATCACGATAAGAATAACTGAGAGCCAGTTCATCACAAAAATACCAAAACGCACTAGTACCATTCTCTCGACAACCACCACTCTTGTCTCTGTATAATCACTCACAGACCCCCTTCCATCAAGGACACGCGCTCGCATCTCATAGACACCGGAGTCAAGGCTCTTGTCCCAAAGAAGAGAGAATACACCTGAATCATTTGATTTTGTTTCTGATGTAAACACATTACCGTCTGCATCGGTAAGTGTTACTTGTACGGTTGACTGTGGGTATGTTGCTCCGAGAATTTTGAATTTATTGTCAAAATCAACCTTCTTAGTGTATTCGGTGATCACCGGAGGGGTAATTGTCTGTATTGTATAATCAAGTGATACAGTGCTTGCGTTTCCTGCGTTATCAACCGCACTCACTACAACGGTATGATTCCCTGCGGTTTGTTTTGGAAGACGATAGAGATTAGACGGGTCGACAGGAAATTCAATTGGTTGACCACTGTCGACACTCATTGTTATCTTTCCTATCCCAGAGAGCGCATCTTCGGCAAGGACTAGTACAGAAGGAGTTTGGTTGGTGGTCACATTACTATCTGGGAATGATGCCTTAAGCGAAGAAGGTGCTTCGGTGTCTATCTGGAATTTATATTTTGCTATCGCTCCCCATCCGCTCGCATTTTTAAACTGCGCAAACATAAAGAACACACCATCCCCGTCAGCAGTAAACGACCTATTAGCAACAGGCGGGTCATATACCTTTGTTGGCTTATCTGTTTCCTTATCACTATATATAGTTCTCACAGCAGTCACATCCTCTGGGACTTTCCATTCAAATGATGCGTCACGTCTTCCATACCAAAGATTACTGTCTGGGTGTGTCGGTGAGGTAATAACAGGAACAACAGTGGTGACCGCAACCTCAGGAGCTTTTGCATCATTTTCATTAACATAAATAAATGCTGATCCAGTTGTTTTAAGGACATCGGTTGCGTTTCCATCATTAGCGAGCACTTGTCCTGATGTTACTGAAACACTTACATTTCCTGCTTGCACCGCTTTAAACGTAATAGTGAGTACCTTCCCTGTTGCTTTATCAAAACCTGGATTAAGCGCTACCCCTTCAAGCGTCACTGTCCCCTTCTCGTTAGAAAATGCAGGTTCTTCAGCCCAAAGATTAATAAAAGAGTCCTTCTTGGAAAGTGAAACTACCTGGAGTGCATCCTTTGGGAATGAAATCAATGACGAAACAGCGTTAATTGCCCCAATATTATTATTTACAACCACATCAACCGAAAAAGTTTTCCCAACTTTTGTGCTGACAGATGATGGAGAGATGACGAGATTAGCTGCATACACGTTTATCGCATTTCCAAGAATGAAAAATACTCCTAAAAGTAAATGAAGAGAAAGCCTACTGCTGTTTCTTAAGAGAAATGAAAAAGGATTTAACATAAAAGTACATCAAAGAGAGTACTATGACTATACCTACTAGTATACGTGAGATAGTTAAAATACTTGTAGAGTTTTCAACAGGAAGAAGAGTAAACGTGGTATACGTAGAATTACTGTAGATAATCTTTACATGAATGAACTTTGATCGATCTTGATAAAAGAGTATGTAAGGATTTTTTGCCGTATGCCATTTATTTTCATCCACCAATTCCCCATTATAATCATCTGTTTCTGCAACAAGTATTTCTTGTATCGCACTTTTCCCTTCTCGTTCGTTGACCACAAGATACCATGCATTATTATCCACCAGTGGTGTACGGGTAACAAATGCTGTGAGTGTAGGGCTTTTAACTCTTATCATCGCACCTGTCTGTGGTGATGCAACAGGAAGAAGTTCGGGAACAACGATTGAATGTATAACATTTGTAGTCGGAATAGGTGTCGCACTGCTATTAAATCGATTAAGCGTAATATCATCAATAAGAAGTGTCCCCGCTCCTTTGTTTTTTGGAATAAGCGTCACTGAAAATAAAATTCCTGGTCTCTTTCCTTGATAATATGGACTACGGACACCATCATACCCGCCTGGGAAAATCCCTTCAAAAGTGACATGAGTACGATTATCGAGATATTTTTCTTCAGATTGCCCTGGTTGTTTCACCCAAAGTGACACGACACTGTTCTCGGTACTTATATCACTAACGGTGAACATATCTGATTGAAATGAAAAATCTCCACCGAGACCACTCAAGGTATCTTGTTCAGGGTCAAGATACACAAGCACAACAATGGGTTGTCTGTTTGCAAGTGCCTTATTTGGTGCCTGAAGAGTAATTTGTGCCGCATACGCGAAAGATAGTGTCGCATAACACCACAAGAAGCTAACTATGATTTTTTTAAAAAAAGAGTTTAGTGAGTTCATGGTGAGTAGTTATCCTGTCCAACAATACGCGAGGATACTTAAGTCTGTAAGGTTAACTCTATTGTCGGTATTAAGGTCGACCTTCTGAGGAAACCCTAAACGTTTATACCAATAAGCCATAATACTGAAATCAAGCAAATTCACACGACCATCATCATTTAAATCACAGCGTTTCCTAAAGCCGTTAAGTGAGGACGCTTTACTGCGCATACGAGTAACATCCCCAATACGAAATGGAAGTGGGTCAGAATAAAGAGAAAGACTACTTGCGGTGACGACTCGCGCCTTTGCATCATAATCCCCGTAGGATAATGATGTCGTGTCAAGATTGTACGACCAAGTGCCACTCGCATTCGCGGAGGTTTTTTTAAGTAACTCTACTCCTGAAAGAAAAGAGAGGAGTATCTCAGTCCCTGGCGCAGCACTACCAAAAAAAGAAATAGGTTCTCTTTTTTTTACTTCTATTTTATCAGAAGTGATAGTTGGTGGAACAAGAATACCGTCAACAATAGTTGCGATTCCAGAAGAAATAAAGACGGTGAAGAGAAGTAACTTTGAAGTTACGTGATCCTTATCTTCTGCACGAACTCCGAAACTATAGGTCCCAGCAGCAATATTTCTAACATGAATCTCAAAGGTGCCATCTGTGCGTGCAGGTAATTCTGCGATAACAATCCCGTTCTTGAGTACAGAAATGGTACTTCCTGGGTATGCTGCCCCTTTGAAAACAACCGCATCAACCGTATCTACCATATTGATTGGCCCAGGAACTGGTGTAGGAAGTGTGTCAGGATGAACCCCAGGACTCACAAGCACCGCCGCAGTAACAGATACATTAACAGTAAGAGGGTTTGTAGCTATTTGTGCATACACACACAACGAGGAAGAAAGGCTGGTAACCAGTACCAAGATAACCTTCTTGATATACTTCGCAATAGTTATTTCTTTGCTGCTGCTCGTGCTTGCTTGATAATCCATTTATTGTAGTGCTTAACAAGTGTAATAAGCAAGAGAACAACAACAATGAGTCCACCAAGGATAACAGCAAGTAATTGCCATGGGAACATGAAGTAGGTGAGAGAGGATGTTGCCTTTCCTGTGTTACCAAAAGAAAGGTCAAGTGTTGCGGTATACATACCCAGTGCAAAGTTATCCATCTCGTACTTTACATGATCAAAGAATGGCGCTGATACTGCAGGAGCCTCGTTCTCTCCATAACGAACTTCAAAACGTCGCACACTGCCTGGAAGCACGTTCCCTGTTGAATTATTAGCATCAATAGGCTCCCCTACTTGCATACCGAAAGTATTCTTAATAATAATCTTCCCTTCTGGCTTAACTCTGTCGTTACCACTGTTCTGGAATCGATACACAAAATTAATAGGAGTAGTGGTGAGTACTTTCTTTCCTTCTTTAAGCGCAAAGGTAAGTAATCCACCGTTTTCCTTTACATCTCCTGTTACTTTAAGGAGGATGAGCATTCCTGTCTTTGCTCCAACAGAAACCTGACCATCACCAGTTGAAGGAGGTACAGTTGAAAGAAAGATAGCGGCGAAGTGGCCTCCAGCATCAGCATCCTTTGGAACTACAACGGTATAAGGAATCTTTACTCGCTCACCTTTTTTAAGGACTATCTTCTCTTCAACCTTAACCCATGAAGGGAGACCCTCCTTTGAATCAGTAAAGTTAGGTGTTCCACTTTCTCCTTGGGATTCAAAGTTTTCTACAGAGGTATAAAACGTCTGATCAGTACCTTGTTCGTTAATTACCGTGAAAGAACTAGTGATGGTCTCCCCTGGGTCTGCGGTGACTTCATCACGTGCAGGTGATACGGTAATAGCCTGAGCGCTAAGTACAGTAAATGCAAGTCCAGCTAGAGTAATTGTCCTAAGGGTCTTTTTAAGAATATGTTGTGGTGTCATGGTTGCTTTTTAATTATTCGAATAATTCTAGATAGTTTACTTAGAAGTTAGCAGTTGCAACGTATGTGAGACTTGCAGCATAGGTACCCGCTTCAGTAATTGATGCAATGTTAGCAAGGTAACGAATAGAAGTTGTTGAGTTGGATGTCGACCCACTTCCTGTCTCAAGTACTGCTGATGTTGTTGCAGTTGCTTGGTATCCGTATGATGTAGTCCATTTAAATGGATCTGAAATCGATGTACCAGTTCCTCCTGTTTCTGTTGCTCGAATACCGAACTGTTCTGTACCAGTAGTGGAAGAAGCAGCGGTCGCACCGATTTGAGTAATGGTGTTAGCGGAGTTCTGCTGTGAGGTAAGGGTTGCGCCACGGACAGAAACAGTGAAACCGGAAGGTGCGTTTGTGTTCACGGTAACAGTGTGAGCAACGGTCTCTGTACTGTCGCCAGAAATGTTTGTTGATGATGCGTATTTAGCACCAGTAGAACTGAGGGTTCCGAAATAGATGGTTGTTGTAGAAATCGAGAAAGATATTGATTGATTAACTTGTCCTGTCATCGCCACAGTATCATTGGTAATAATGTTCTCTGTAATCGAACCACTATCTCCAAACGAACTGGTAATGGTGATTGAGGTACTTGTTGCTGAGGTTGGGTTAGTTATCTGTGCAGTTCCTGAAGCTTGAGAAATAGCGTTAGAACCGATTCTAATCTGCACACAACGGTTAGCAGGAACTACTGCAGTACCAGAAGTGATGTAAATTGTGGAAGATGCACCTTGTGTGACGCCCCATGTGAGTCCGGAAGCTGCACCAGCAGCAAGTAGAGCGTCTGTGAAACCAGAACAAGTAGCTGAGGTACTGGTAGCGAAGTCGAAGTTAGCAATAGCGAACGTTCCTGTAGCGTATCCTGTTGGATATGCAGGGAATGTAATTGCTATTCCTTGTCCTGCAGCGATACCAGTTGGGGTGACGAACTGAATAGTGTGGTCCGAGAGGGCTCCGGCTGCTAGAGTTGATTGGGTGTCAGAGAGCGTGGTGAGAGCGGCAGCAAACGCTAGTTCAATCTGAGCAAATGAGGCGAAAAAAATAACACCAGCAACAAAAATGCTAGTGATAGAAGTTAAGAGGTTCTTTTTAAACATAAAATGTATATTTTACTAATAAACTGAAGATTTCTACATCTTACGATGGTAAGTTTACCACTTTTATAATCAAAATAGTGTGGATAAGGTGTAATTGTAAGGAATTCCGCTAATAATTCGCTGTAGCAACGTAGACAATACTCGCAACATATGTACCTGCCTCTGTTGTTCCTGCGATGTTTGCAACATAACGAAGACCAAAAGTGGTTTGGTTCGTTGCACCACTTCCGGTAGCAAACGTAGCTGACGTGGTCGCTGTGGCATCATACCCATACGAAGTAAGGGCCCCAAATGTTGTATCTATTGTCGCCCCTGTCCCACCGGTAGAAGTAGCACGTATACCGAACTGTTCTGTACCAAGTGAAGAAGAGGCAACCGAAGCACCGATTGCAGTAATAGTGTTAGCGGAGTTCTGTTGTGAAGTGAGAGTCTGACCACGTATAGAGATAGTGTAGCCAGAAGGAGCGTTGGTGGTGACTTGTAAGGTGTGAGCAATGGTTTCTGCAGCATCACCTAAAGAGTTGGTAGAAGAAGCAAATTTAGGACCTGTTGAAGAGAGGGCACCGAAATAGATGGTGGTAGTTGAAATAACGAAAGAAATTGACTGTTGGACAGTCGCACTCACAGAAACAGTGTCACTAGTAATAATATTCTGCATAATAGAACCATTATCTCCGAACGAACTTGTAATATTAATCGCGGTAGTAGTAGCTGAGGTTGGGTTAGTTATCTGTGCAGTTCCTGAAGCTTGAGAAATAGCGTTAGAACCGATTCTAATCTGCACACAACGGTTAGCAGGAACTACTGCAGTACCAGAAGTGATGTAAATTGTGGAAGATGCACCTTGTGTGACGCCCCATGTGAGTCCGGAAGCTGCACCAGCAGCAAGTAGAGCGTCTGTGAAACCAGAACAAGTAGCTGAGGTACTGGTAGCGAAGTCGAAGTTAGCAATAGCGAACGTTCCTGTAGCGTATCCTGTTGGATATGCAGGGAATGTAATTGCTATTCCTTGTCCTGCAGCGATACCAGTTGGGGTGACGAACTGAATAGTGTGGTCCGAGAGGGCTCCGGCAGTAAGCGTTGACTGGGTATCGGAGAGTGTAGTAAGGGCAGCTGCGTAGGCAATTTTTACCTGAACCACACTCGTGATGATTACTACCCCGATGATAAGATAATTTATAACGGGAATGAGAAGTTGTTTAGGTGACATAGCTTACTGTACAACTCAAGCAAAAAACATTCGCTTGTTGTACGTTTTCATCATTGTAGCATGATAATTAAGACTTTTTGAAGTGGATAATACTTGAAATCAAAAAATTGTACTTATATTTAGAAGTTAGCAGTAGCAGTATACACGAGGTCAGCAGCATAAATACCTGCCTCAGTAACCGCAGCAATGTTAACAACATAGCTAAGCGAGTAAATAGATGTTGGGGTGGATCCACTTCCTGTTGCTAAGATTTCTGATGTTGTCGCGGTTGCAGCATATCCATATGAGGTTGCAGAATTAAACGGGGAACTTACTGCCGTCCCTATACCCCCTGATTCAGTTGCTCTTAGACCAAACTGCTCCGTACCTGGTGTTGAAGATGCTGCCGTTGCTCCTATTACACTAATTGTGTTGGCTGAATTCTGTTGTGAGGTAAGTGTCTGACCTCGTACCGAGATAGTAAATCCAGACGGTGCGTTAGTATTAACAGAAAGCGTGTGAGCAACCGTTTCTATTGTGTCTCCTGAAGGGTTGGTAGAAGAAGCGAACTTAGCTCCGACTGAATTAAGGGTACCAAAGTAGAGTGTGGTAGTTGAAATACTAAAAGTTAGCGCCTGAGAAATTGTCCCCGTCATTGAAACAGTGTCATTATCAATGATATGTTCTGTGATAATACCTGAATCTCCAAGATCACTCGAAATACTAATCACATTTTGTCCTGATGCTACAGGATTTGTGATCACCATTGTTCCTGAGGCCTGTGAGATGGCATTTGAACCGATTCTTACTTGTATACAGCGATTGGCTGGAATTGTGGCGGTACCTGATGTGAAATACACAGAAGATGTCCCCTGTGTGACTCCCCATGTGAGACCAGAAGCAGCCCCGGAAGCCAGAAGAGCATCAGAAAAACCAGAACAAGTAGCCGAAGTACTTGTTGCCATATCAAAGTTATTAACAGAAAAAGTATCCAAAGAATATCCGAAAGGAAACGTGATGCTAAATCCCTCCCCTGCTCCAATTCCCGACTGCGTTACAAACTGAATTGTATGATCTGAAAGCGTGTTAACCTTAAGCGAAGATTGAGTATCTGAAAGTGTTGTGAGTGCTAGCGCATACACTTTCTCTGCCTGACCAATAAGAGTAACAAGAACGATTCCAATAATAATGGTACTGACGCAAGGGATTATAAAATTTTTAGGTGACATAAAAATCTATAGCTTAGATATACCAAAACAAAGTACATCAACTACATAGATACAATAAGCATACCACGCCCACACCGCGTACTCTAAGTGGATAAATCTAAAAATCCCCTTATTTCATTGTTTTTAAAATAATAAATTAACCAAAAGTCAAACATTTTCTTTTAAAAATTTGCAGTCGCAACGAAAATAATATTTGTAGAATATGACGCAGCAGGTGTAGTTGGAGCCACATTTGCAATATAACGAACTGAGAACGTTGTTGTAGCATTATCTCCAACAGAGGCACTTGCCACCTGAGAAGAGGTTGTCGCTGTCGCAGCAAATGCAAAACCACTTTCTGCGTACGGGGTCGTAGTTGTTCCAGATCCACCACTTGCTGTTATACGAATACCAAATTGTTCAGTCCCTGTCGCTGAAGCTGTATTTGCTGCTCCAATTGCTGCAATAGTTCCAGACGCGGAGGTGAGTGTTGCCCCTCTAGTGGTAACTGTATATCCATTTGCAGCATTGGTAATAACACTAAAGGTATGTGCTTCCACTTCTGTATCACTTCCTCCTGTACTAGTACTCGATGCATAGCGAGCGAGCACCGGAGAAACAACCCCAAAATAAATAGTTGAAGTAGAAACGGAGAAGGTAAGTGATTGGGCTTGCGAGGAGGTGCTTGTTTCAGCCCACTCGACCGCAAAACGATATCGAACATTGGCATCACCAGTTGCCTGCTCTTGATAAAGAGCAACACCTTGCCCAGGCGCAAGCACAAGCTCATCACCTGAGGTAATTTCACTTTCACTGTCACCAAATATTTGATTCACTGCCCCAGGCATTGTCCCAGCAACAAGACGAGATTCTGTAGCTCCCACCATTGTGGCTGTGACCCCTGTAGAACGAACTTCTGCGGTCGATGAAGAAGAGCCTGTATTCTTGAGCACACTTGTTGTAGCAACTAGTGTTCCTCCTGAAGCTGTAATAATACGTCTGATTGCGACAGGGATATACGCCGGATTAGTTGCCGCACCACTTCTATCAACCTGCATTCCAATACGCCTCAAAATAAAATTCTTTGCTGAAGTAAGCGGATTAAATAATGTCGCATACACATATCCCGCAGTCAATGACTGGTTTACTGGTCCAATCATCATAAGAAATTCACCAAGAGCGGTAGGTGCTGTGGATTGTTCTGCCCACTCGACTAGTAATCGAACACGAAAATCTGCATCACCCGCTGTTGGTGTTTGATAGAGAACAATCCCTTCGCCTGGTTTAAGGACGAGGGGTTCACTGTCGTTAAATTCGATTTCCTTATATCCTGTATTCCCTGCGGCAGCAGAAGCAACTGCTCCTGGTGTTTGTATACCCAACATTGCCGAAGTTGTAGCTCCTGCATACACTACAGTCACCCCAGTAGTACGTATTTCCATGCTACTTGTAGCTGTTCCTGTGTGTTTCTTGGGATATGTAGAGGAGGCGATCACGGTACCACCGGAAGAAGAGGTGATACGTCGTATTTGTATTGGCACATACACAGCAGCTGCAACCGCATCCACTCGAATACCAATTCTCCTAAAAACAGCATTTTGCCCAGATGAAGCAGGATTAAAGAATGAAATATAATTATAAGTCGTTGCAGTACTCCCGTTAATTGGACCAATATCCATAAGATATTCTCCTTGCGATGTCGGAGTTGATGCCTGCTCCCCCCATTCAATAACAATTTTTACCGACTCTGCAGCACTCGAAGTAAGAACATCATTATAGAGAGCTATCCCTTCACCTGGCTGTAAAATAATTTTTTCATTTGCACCAAAAACTATCTCACGCTGTCCTATTGTTTGGGCTACCGCACCTGCACCAGTAACAGAGAGCAGCTTCCCATCAGAAGTCCCTACATACGTTGCAGAAATAGTTGAATTACACCCCCTAAGACACCATCTGGCTTCCATGATACTGTCTGACGTTCCTGTATGTTTCTTGGGTAAATCAGTTGCAGTGATAAGCGTCCCCCCAGAAGCTGTAGTGATGCGACGAAATTGAAATGAAGTATATGCAGCAGTCGTTGTAGCATTTGCGCGTATTGCTAAACGTTTAATCACTGCAGTTTTCCCTGAACCTGTAGGGTTAAAGAAAGAATACAATGTAGTGTTTGCAAGCGTAGATGAGGCGACTTTATCAGAAGCCCAAATGTACTCCCCTTGTGATGATGGAGTGCTTGCGGAAGAAACCTCGTCCCATTCAATAATCATGCGTACAAGCTGATCCACATCCCCGGTTCCTTCTGAGATTAATGCTATACCCTCACCTTGCTGAAGAATCAACTCTTCATCATTTTGATCAAAATTTATTTCCTGCCAACCATGAGCTTGAGCAGTGGTCCCACATGGAGTAACATGTCCGATGCGTGCGTCCGTCCCTCCAACAGTTGAGACGGTGACATTAGTGTGTCTAAACTCCATAGCACTATTGCTACTACTTGTATTTTTCTTTGGAATATTTGAAGCACTAATTGCCGTCCCTCCCGAGGCGGCTGTCGTTCTTTTGAGAACCAGATTATTCGTATACACCGCGGTAGTATCACATGTTTCCGAGCCAAACCAAATACGCCGTATTACAGCAGTCTTCCCTGAACCGGAAGGATTAAAGAATGAGTTATACACAGAACTTGATGTTGCGGCAACTTCAACCCTCGGAAATGTAAATAAAAATTCTCCACCACCTGTGGGGGGTGTTGCTGTTTCATCCCACTCAATAAGTACTCGCACTTTTGTTGAAAGTGTTCCTGCTGTTTCTTGATACACCGCTATTCCTTCTCCTGGCTGGAGAATCAGTTTCTCGTCCCCACTCGCAAAAGTAATATCTCTCTTACTATAATATGACCCAACAGCACCCGAAAGCGGTTGCCCTATGATTCTCGAATCAACTGTACCAGACAAGGTTACTGCCACCCCACCATACCGTACTTCCATGACGGAGTTAGATGAGCTTGCATTTTTTTGTGGAAAATTCGTAGCCGATATTTGTGTCCCTGCAGATGCTGTGGTGATACGACGAACAGTAAGGTTAACGTAGTTTGAAGCCGTAGAGGATGCAGTATTAGCACGAATTGCAATACGCTTAATATATGCCGTGCGGCCAGAACTTCCCGGGTTAAAAAATGAAGTATATACGTAGTTTGCTGTCGTTGAACCATTCACAGGACCGATATCAATAGCATATTCCTTTTCTGCAGTATTGATTGCTGCGTGAGCAATATCCTTTTTTGCAAAAAAACTATCAACAACATTTTTGTTCTTTCCTGCTAAATACACTGCGTCAACGATTCCTGAAGAGGAATTTTTTGCAATATTTTCAAACAAGAATACGAAACCAGCAGGATCAAATCCAGAAAAAAATAAAGTGATGATCAAAAAAATAATTGATGTTTTTTTAATGAGCATTGGCAACATAAGTATAGACTTCTTTCGAAATAGCTTCAAATATTTTATTGATATCCTCCTCATCAAGTTTCCCTTTCTTTTTTTGCTGTACCATAACTGTCAGAATGTAAGGTCGACCAGGTATATAGACAATACCTGAATCAGCTCGCACACCTTCATCGATACGGATTCCTGTTTTATGAACAAATGAAACCCCATCAGGAATTCCTCTACTTAATAATTCACGGGGAGCCTTTTCTAAAATAGATAAAAAGAGTTGAGAATACTCTTGGGTAAGGTATGTTGCGTTATAGAGCGACCTAAAGAAAATTGAATATCGTTTCGCAGTAATACGGTTATCAATTTCAGCTTCTTTCGTAGGCGATTTCTTAAGAGCGTCAATAATGTCATCCATACCAAGGTGAATATACACATCCTCAAGCTCATCACCGTCTAAATTGCGGAGCAAAACGAAATGAGCAGTGTTATCAGAATTAATGAGCGTCTCTTCCAAAAATGTTTTAATCGTGTGGGTTGTTCCTGTTGGCTCTTTATACATCGCACCGTATTCACTATCCTTGTCCTGATCAAGAATTACAAGCTCATTTGAAAGCTTCCACTTTTTTTCCTGTACCTTTTTCATAATTGCCATCGCTACAGGGATCTTAATAAGACTTGCGGGCCAGATTTTTTCATCTTTGTTGACAGCAATATTGGCGCCGGTAGGAAGATACTCAAAATAAATAGAAACAAGATAATCATCACGATTTTCGTAAGTAGAGGTGAGCGAATCACGAAGTCCTTGGAAATTAACAATCAAGTTATCTTTATCTAGTACAGCAAGGGCTGGGTTAAGAAAAGGATTTCTTGTTACAACATCCACACGCTTGTCTTGGTGAGGAATATACCAAAAATAAGTGAAGAGGAGCGCACAGACCATTACCCCATTAAGCACTTTATATATCATGCTAGACGGTGCTCCGTGAGTCCCTTTACTTTTATTGTTTGTTTTTAAAAAAGTATTCATAATTATTATCTACTTACAGAATCATCCATGCTCTCTACTTGAAGATTGAGATTACTGAGCGATTCTTTGTCTAGAACCGTATCAAGTTTAAGTTTCTGGCGGAGTGCTTCAGCAACACTACCGTTATCATCAGAAAATACTTCTCCTGTAGCTTCACTAAAGAAAGAAAATTTATCTCCGTTTATGATTACTTTCCAAGGTATGTCGAGAAATATCACCTCCCCCCTTTCACCTTTTGAAGTATCGTATAGTGGAACAGGCTGCTCTTTAATATCCTTGGTTACTATATTATATGCAAACACTGTCGAATTATCTGCGGATAACCAAAAAATATATCCGTCCTTCACTCCAAGTGGGGAATTAGAAGCTATGGAAGTTGAAGTTCCTTCGCCGATTTTTTCTTCTGTATTTTTTTCTATATCATATACCCATAATGCCTCATTATTATTTTTCTGAAGTTGTACGATTACAACATTTGAGAAGGTTCCCTTAATCCTCCTAATAACATCTAATGTAAAATCAGGGAGTTCTTTTTTCTTATCTTCTTCGCTCTTATTTTTCTCTTCGTCTGTTTTTTTAATGATTTCTGCAAATATTTCTCCAGAAACACCTTCCTTTCTTTTTCCGTTAAATTTCATCCAAATGTTCTTTGGAAGTACTGGCTTAATCAGTGGAGTGCTTGTCGAAATGGTAGTAGTTGCCCCGTCTACAGTACTTGTTCCCTCACTAAGCTGAGAAGTAATTGACGCTTGGGGACTTTGAGAGGTTGTAGTTGCAGATACATCTGTAGATGAAGCATTTGTATCAGTAGACGTTGCATCATCGAGATACATATACCAAATTTCTTCTTGATTAGTCTCGTTGTTGATTATTGTCACAATACGCATTCCTCCTGCTGTCTCATCTTGTAAGATAGTGTCTCGTGCAAAATCAGGATGTGAATGAAGGAGTGTGGTATCGAAAAGCACTTCTACTTTGATTGCATCGAGATATACCGTGGGAGTGTCGCTTGAATGCTTCTTGGCGATCACTTTCACTTGAAGCTTACTCATATCATCCCATGTAGTACTTGCAGTGACAGGAATTTCAAACGTACGATATTTCATAGAAATTTCATTAAGCTCGCCGAGGGATGTCCAGGTCACACCATCGAACGTATAGAGTACTTCGAGAAAGTTATTCTGGAATTGGTTGTCGTCAGTTGAAGTTGTTGTTGCTGTTGCTGTTTCTGTTGTAGTAGCTGTTGTATCTGCTGTTGTTGCGGTACTAGTAGCAGACATATCGCTCGAGGAAGCGCTTATCGTGTTAGTAAGGGCCTCAAGAAGCGAAGATGCTTGAGGAGTATCAATATGATTCTCTTCTATAGTAGTAGTACTATGTGTATCTTGTGTTTCTGATGAAGGAGTTGTTGCGCTATCAGTAGTCGATGTTTGTTCACTTGAGGTGCCTACCGTGATTCCATCTTGTGGTGAATTAGACGTTGTTGTCGGTATAGTTTCACTTGGTGGTGTTCCTTCACTCGATGCCGGTTCTGTAATGACAGGGGATAGTGATTCCTGAGGAGTAGGAGTAGGTGCTGGATCAGTTGGTGGTGTAGGTGATACCCCCTCTTCCTGTGCGAAGACTTTTTGGAAAAGCGATGAAAGGATATTTTCCTTGAGTAATGGGAGGTACGATGTTGGTGCTGATTCTGGTGCAGGAGCTGGAGCTGGCTCTTGAACTGGAGATGACTCTGAAGCTGGTGTAGGAGCTGGTTCAGGTGCTGGTGGTGGAATAACCACCGTGTCTGTAGTCCCAGGAGTGTCACTACTCTTAGAATCAAAAAGTGTGTTGATGGTATCCTTTACAGATTCGATGATTCCATTGAGTACCGACGGTGGCTCCTGTGGAGAAACAATCGGTGTAGCAGTTTCGGTAGAAGTCGCTTCAGATGATGTTGAAGTTGCTAATTCTACCTGTGAAGAAGTACTCTCCTGACTTGAAGTAGCAGAAGCTTCTTCCGGTATTGAGGATGCAGTTGATGATGCAAGTATAAGTGGCGTATCGGTCGTTGTTGCAGTTGTGGTCACTGATGATGATGCGACGAGCCCACTTTCGAGAGTGTCTTCAAGGAGAAGATCTGGTCCTTTAGTGAGTGCAAGTGAAACAATTATTTTTGTAGGGCGAGTAGAACTGTCAAACTTTCCTTTGAAGTTACCACAATACATCTCGGCATCGGTATTCTTAGGAAGTACGGCGGAGTTATTTTTTGTAAACTGGGACTCATCGCCATTAGAAGTCGTTTCCTGCTCTCCTTGAGCGTACTGTGGGTTCACCCAACCACCAAGACAAGTATCAGGATAAAAGATACTGCTCTCTGCTTTTCCTTTTGGTGAAATGAAACTTCCAAGCACAAGAAGCAGTACAAGCGACGACATAGCCATCATGACATGCTTCTTCTGGAGCGTCTTATCTACCTTTTCTGCATACGAAAATACAAGCTCATTGAGAGACTTTGAGACGCCATCAATTGTCGAATCCATCTCAGGAAATTTTTTAGAGATGATGCGTGGCCGCTTGAAAGAAAATTTAGCCATACTACGTCTTTCAGTATACCAACGAAATCCTTGAAAATTCTGAGTCAATCCACATGGGACAGCCAGTAGCTGATAGCCAATAGCGAGTAGCGATACTAAAGAGCGCCACCGTCGTATCAATTACCACAATGCAAAATAATTGGATGGAAAATTGTACATAAATATGTTAGTATTCTCCTCACACAGAGAAGCCTTTTATAACTTTAGCAAAAGCTACAGACTAACGGCTACAAGCTGTATCTTGGGGTATCGCCTGCCTACGGCAGGTAGGTCTAATGGTAGGACAGCAGCAAAGTATAACAACGTGAAGCGGTAGAATATAGCGGTCCTGAGTACGAAGGACAATAAAGATTCGATAACGTACTTGAGTGAATTAAAAAGCTAATGGCTAAAGTCTAAAAGCTACTAGCTATCCGATTGGGGTATCGTCTAATGGTAGGACAACGGTTTCTGGCACCGTTAATCGAGGTTCGAGCCCTTGTACCCCAGCTAACACATCTCATTGCACGCGAAGCGTTCTTACACTTCGTGTTAGCTTGGGGTACAGCAAGCAAACTGCTTTGCTTGCGTAAGGACTCGAATACGGGGTAGCGAATCTGCTTCGAACGAAGTGAGGCAGATTTGTGACCGAGCCCTTGTACCCCAGCAAATGTAAAAATACGCTTCAAATGAAGCGTATTTTTACATTTGCTGGGGTACAAGCAATGAGCTAAATGCTCATTGCGCAGGGCTCGAAGCGAAACGTCGGTCTACAAAATTATAAAAATGAAAGTTGTCCCCATGACTTTCATTTTCATAATTTTGTCGACGTTTCTTTAGGTCAAAACTTTGAGTGTTTTGTGAGTAACAAGGTTACGAAACAAAATACCAAAGTAATGACCGAGACCTTATTTTTATCGCGTGCGAAGCGCACTTCTTTTGCTGTGTTAGCTTGGGGTACAGCAAGCAAACTGCGTCACTTTTGTAAGGGCTCGAATACGGGTCGGGAATCTGCTTCGAGGAGTTTACAACGAGAAGTTTTGTGAACGAGCCCTTGTGCCTCAATTAAATTCAGTAATGGTGTTATACTTTAAAAACGTACAATCAAAAAATATGCAGACAGAATCAAAATTACTTAGAGTATTCAAAACCTTTTGGCAGATTTTTAAAAGAGAATTTAAAATATTTGTAGTACTCGTTTTATTTTTATCTCTTATCAAGACTATTAATACTATTTTTAGTTTAAAGGGGGTCGGTATTTTTTTAGATCTTACAATTACAATTATTGTAGCGTTGAGTCTTTTTTCGATTTCTCTTGATGTAGTTAGTGGTGTTTTTAGGACCAAAGAAAGTCTAGTTAAAGTTTTCAATTATAAATTAATACTTCGTTTTGTTGCTATTTGCCTACTATTATTTAGTCTACCTGGAGCAATTCTTTACATTAGTAGTATGTCAGTTTTTCTTTCAATGTTTGCTGCTGACAGTGGGCCAAATATAATAGCAACTAGTATGTTATACGGCGGGATGATATTTCTAATTATCGGTTTTGTTCTTACTATTACAATAACACCACGCCTCCTTTTTTCTCTTTTTTATATTGTTGAAAAAAATACTGCCACTATAAAAGATTCCTTTAAAATTAGTTGGGAATTATCAAAAGGAAACTACTGGCAAATAATAACTCTTTTTTGTATCACCCTTGTGTTTAACTACTTATTAGGAACTTATTTGAAACCTGCATCAGGTCCGCTTGAGATTCTGGTTGGAAGCACTCTATCAATTATTGAATTATTACTCTTTACGATTCTTTATAGAATAGTCAGTAGCGACTTGGACGTAAATAAACCTATTCTAGTATAAATACTCTTTCCTTTTAAAACTAATTTTCTCTCACTATATTGGTTCCAACTTCGTCCGCGACCCAGCAACATAATAAGAAGAGCAGAATGATGGTAAAGTGATGAAATAAAATACCAACTAGCTGACCGGGTCATGAGCTACTTCATGTGCAAAAGGATGATATGTTCTGATATACTCTCTACATGAACTTCTCGATGAAACCAAGACAACCAACGGTAGAAATCACAAAGGAGATGCATTTGGAGCAACATGATAAGGCACCAAAGGTTGAACACCTTGTATTTGGTGACAATAAGCATATTCTCATTAAAACGTTATTCCCTCACAAAAACGGGACAGCATTATCTTACATATTAGTAGAACCTCCTAGTGAAAGAACTCAGCAAGAGGTAGAAGACGATGCTGTAAAACTTTTTGGTGAGATGGACCCTGAAGATATAAAGGGGCTTCGCAAAACGTTCGACCGGGAAAATATGCCATATGTATTCAAAGGTATCGAGGGAGTTAAAAAGTGGTTCAACCAATCATACTTAAATTCATCATATTATAGTAATGAGGATAGAGAAAAAATAGAAAGATTTTTAGAGTTGTAAAATAGTTTCACTTCGTATCACTTTCTCTGCATACAATTGTAGAAAAGAAAAAGGCCACGTCTATGTGGCCTCAAGGAGTGGACCGAAATTGCTCTTACTTTGAGCAAACTCTCGTTCCAATTTCTCCCATGAAATTGATGCACACCCCTTTTTCGTCACTGTACCATGGCTTAAGAAACACCAGCATGACTACAATAACTCCTACAGCGGCAAATGTTTTCCTCATGAAGGTCTTCCTTGTGTGGGGCACGTATCGGCAGCTATTCAGCCTGCGTAGATCTCGTCGAGAAGGTCAATATCTTCGCCATCCATGGCCAGCGACACCCACTCGAGAAATGCATCGTGGTACTCGCTAGCACATTCATCGCCAGCACCCGCAGGGGCACACGCTACCACTTCAGTCCTCTTGCTTACCAGCCAACAAGCCAGAACAGCATTGTCAGGCTGGATGAGCTCAATTGCCAAATCCGGCAATTGCGCTTGCGACATGGTACGCAAGCGGAGACGACGAGTGTGCTCGGCAGAGAACCCATTACTGAGTACCACTTTGGTGTCAGCGCTAGAAATGAGGCTCACACCACGCACATCGCGCGCACCAGAGTCGAGCGCCTCCACGAGAGTCTTATGGAACTCCTTTGGGGTGACCACACAGATCAGCCTATACTTCAGGCGCCATTCGCGCAACTTCGTGGGTGCGTCAGGGTCGATCTCGTCAAGTCGCACACCCGATTCGGCGCAAATGACCCACCGCGTCAGCAGCATTGAATTGTTCATCAAAATACCTAAAAAGAGTGATTACAAAACACTTCTGCCTTAAGCAGAATCTTTTATATTATAAATTAGATATTAGAATTTGTCAAAATTTTTTATTCCATGAATAGAAAAGGTATTGACCGAGTCAAGCCTTGCATAGGTATCCGTTCTCATCCTAAAACTTGACAAATAAAATAAACAGTATATAATAAAATTCGCTCATTAACCTAAGAAAAGGTTGCCAAATGCACTTGTTCGTCTTGTTCTTGGCAGGATTCATCACCTCGTTTTCGGTTCAAGCGGAACCGGAACAGAGGGTCTACCTGAAGGCGTCTCAATATGAAGATGCCTTTGAAGTCTGCAAGGAGTACGGAGGACTGGAAGGAATCCTTGTCATCAAATCGGAACGTGGTAATGTTCGTATGGTAGCAAGATGCAGGAACGGTAGAGAGATGTACATCAGCTACCCTCATCCTTCCAAACCCTAGGTTGAACCATCAGTGAAACCCGCCTTCGTTTAGGCGGGTTTATTTTTCTCCTAAAAGAGATTTTGTATGTTTATCAAAAATAGGTTTAGCATTTTCATAAGAAAGACCTTCCCTTATTTTTATTCGTAATCTAAATAAAGAGACAGCATCCTCTTCTCTTCCCTCTCTCCTAAGAAGGATAGAGGCTATTTCTAGAGAATCAACAAGCTGTAGTAATCTCACATCTAGCTTTACAACACCCTGTGGAACATTCATACTTTTCCCCTAAAACGACTATCACTTTTACTATAGCATTAAACAGGATATTGTCAAACAAAAATCAGATGGGTTCAACAAGTAAGAGCAACACCCTCTTCCTTCAAAATTGTTCCAACTTCGTCCCATAGCCCCAGCTAACACATTCTCATTGCACGCGAAGCGTTCTTACACTTCGTGTTAGCTTGGGGTACAGCAAGCAAACTGCTTTGCTTGCGTAAGGACTCGAATACGGGGTCGAGAATCTGCTTCGAGCGCAGCGAGGCAGACTCGTGACCGAGTCCTTGTACCCCAGCAACATAAAAAACAAAACCGCCGAAGCGGTTTTGCATATTCGGCGGTGTTTAATCCTTCCAAGGGAAACGTCCTTGGTCGACAAGGACATCAATTCCACAAAATTGAGCTGATGTTGCCTCAAAAAAATTGATCCATTGTTTAACATCACGCGGAGTGAGGACTGCTTTGTACCACGACCTTCCAACACTCGACATTTCGTGGTAAAACTTCCTATACTCAACCGTTGGAATTTCTTTCAGATTCAAATTCCTTTTGCCAACTCTCAGACGTTCAAGCATATCCTCTGGAATTTCATCTTTAAAAAAGAAAATGACCGTCCCAAGCTGTCTCCATTCTAACCACATGGAACCGACCGTAATCCTGCGCCCAGGCCGAACACCCATGCAAAACCTATAACCTTGCTGACGAAGTGCTTCAAACGAAGAAGAAGTGTTATCCGCTTCATACTTCTCGAGGAAGCGGGGTTGCCGATCTACTGTTTCAGCTTTAGCAATATTAATAAGCATTTACACATCTCCGTGATGAAATAAAGAGCAATAGATAGTACTGTAACACTAATACAACTATTTGTCAATGACTGATGTGGCAAATGTACCGAAAAACACCTCTTTTTCAGTATTAGTGTTTTATACCCCATTTCATCATACTCGTTCTAGTACTAGAATACACACGAAAAATAAATAGAGAAACCGCATGGTTTCCCATGCGGCAATTACTTATTAAAACAAATCTCACGGAAACACTTGTGGCGCACTGAGAAGATTATTTAATTCCAAGACTGATGAATAAATCCTTGTCGAAGGGATCTGGTCTATACGCATAATCAGTCAAGACGATGGTTCGACGATTACTGAACGCACCAGAAAAATAGTAGCCATAACCAAATTTGTGATAAAGTTCTCCCCAAATTCGACTATCCCACACCTCAGGGTCTTTGCCTTCTGTTCTTTGATGATAACAGTAGAGAGCCCCAGTTATTTCTTCATGGCTATCTCTAGCTTCGATAACAACCTGTAAAGGTTTATCAATAATAGGCAGACATGTATAGCTATGATTCCCCATAATGATGTCACACAGTGCCGAATCCTTTTTATAAATACGAATAATCGAATCACGGCACTGGCATAGAGTAGCCTGCACCCAATGAGCAGACCGGTTACTCTGATCGAGCAATGCAAGAAACTGATTGACGGTCAAAAGATTTCTTGGCTGAACTGCCACATCCATAGTATTTATCCCCTTTTCTTGAAACAAGGAACATGATACACGTCACGATTCATGTGGCATTCTATCAAAAAATTAGACGAAACTCTAGTGCTGGGGAAATAAAGTTTTACCTATAAAAGGGAGTGAGACATTTTATATATGCACAAAAAAACAACGTCACCCGACGTTGTTTTTTGTAACTATAAATGTTACTTCCCCATTTCCACCCCTATCGTTACACTAACAGTACCTTCAGATTCAACGATATAGATACCAATTGTTCTTGTATCCTTTTTCGCCGCCATAACAGTAGCTCCGCCTGTATTCATGGTCTGTTCTATCTTCCACCCACTTGCTGGAAGTTCTCTCTTATAAAAATCAGCAACTGCACTCGCGGTATCTTTTGTAGTAAAGACAACAGAAGCACCCGCGCTTCCATTCTGAGGGTTGGTAGCGCCCGAATACTGAATATTCGCATTTGAATACTTAGGTGCATCACTTGGCCAATTATCAGGATACGAAGTTCCTCCAACCGTCACTGATCCTTCGCTGTTTGAATACGTAGTTGCCCCACGTATATCTCTTTTGACAGTGCCTCCTGTGACGGCGCTTTCAATTCCCCCACCCACAATACCACCAATCACTTTAAGTAATACAACGACAACCACAATCCCTACAACAATGTAGAGTGTTTTATTTTTTGCAAGATTGTTATGATTCATAATTTTTTAATAGAAAACAACGGATAAAATAGACACCGTAACACTACAATAAGTCTACAATGTATTATCACCAATAACAACAAAAGCCACTGAGGGTGGCTTTAGGGGCACGAATATATGAAAGATAATTGATGAAGCATGGGTACCCCTTCTTAATTTCGATGAGTTATAAACTCCTTACAAGAAAGAAAGACACCTACGGTAGCAATTACCAAAAAGACAACAGTAAGTATGTGTACAGTTCCTTTCGTACTCAAATCGTCATACAAAAAGTAATAACTGAGTATGAAGAAAACCCAGAGAAATACTTGATATTTGTCCTTAAAAAACAAAAGCTTTAGATCACTTTTAAGGTTACCATGTTTCATCAGTTTCCTTTATGACAAGAGTGGTAGCACCTTACCCCACACGTAATTCTATACTAAAGATCCTATTTTTCAAGTACTGCTACTGTCTTTCTCATAATCTCCATATCCTCATCAGAATGCATAACACAGACTCCAAGTGACCCATCGCACCCTATATAGTCACCACTCTTCGCATGAGTATTCTTTTCGTGATCTAAGTGCACATTAAGCCACGAAAGCCCCTGACAGATACGATCACGAAGTATGAACGATCTTTCGCCAATTGTCCCAGAAAAGACAATCACATCAACTCCACCAAGCACTGCCATATACATGCCAATATGCTTTTGTATAGCATACGCAAATGCTTCAATAGCACGGTGTGCTCCCTCATGCCCTTCTTTTTCTGCATCGATGAGCACTCGCATATCATCAGAAAGACCACTTAATGCAAGTAGACCACTTTTAGTATAGAGAATTTCCTGCAACTCTTGCACACTTTTCTTTTTTAATACATGAAGTACTGCTCCAACATCAATAGTTCCAATTCGAGAACTCATGATCAGTCCTTCAAGTGGAGAATATCCCATCGAAGTATCAATACTCTTCCCGTCGAGAACTGCAGTAACACTTGCCCCGCTCCCTAAATGACAAATGATAGCCTTTCTCTCAAGTCCCCACGGTCGATGAGATAATGCCTCGACAATACTCGATAAAGAAATACCATGATAGCCGAATCGATAGACCCCTTCATCTTCGACAAGTGATGGTGGGAGCGCATAGTATTTTGCAACAGAAGGCATTGTTGTGTGGAACGCACTATCTGATACAGCGATAACGGGAACATGAGTAAACAATTCCTTTGCCTTCCTAAGCTCCTTCTCTAAGGGTGCTATGTGTGCCATATCTTCTTGTGCAACAAAGGAAAGCTTTTCCAAAAAAGTATCATCAACTACACGGTCCTCGGTAAAGTAATCCCCTGGGGCAACAAGACGTATTCCTATCGCAGACAGTGGGTTCTCGTCATGAATATGACCTCGTTCTCTTAGTGTTGAGTAAAAAGTAGTGAGACTCTCAACAAATACCTCTTCCCGGATTTCTCTTGCCTCTTCTCCGGTATAAGTTACTGCATACGTACTTTTGTCACGCTCATAATGTCCTCCAAGGAGAAGACTCCCTCCTTGATAGAGAGAGTACTTCTTAGATGAACTGCCGATATTGATAACTAAAATGTTCTTTTCCATTGCCAATTTGCAATATATGCTGGATCTTCTCCGTGCTCCTTGATATACACAAGGTGTTCTTCGAGGAGTCGCTTATATTTAAGCACAAGCTCTGAGGCCTTGTTAGGAGAAATAACTCCTGTCTTTTCTACGAGTGCTACCGCTTCTATTGCAAGGTGAAGGCGACTTGTCTGGTTACGCACTTGCATATCAAACGGTGTTGTTGTTGAACCGTGTTCCTTATAGCCATGCACAAAGAAACGATTATGGGCACTCTTTTGGTCAAACAGTTTTTGCTTGATTGTTTCTGGGTACCCGTGGAAGTTCACAATAACAGGCTTATCATGGGTGAAATAATCATCAAACGAAGAGAATGGAATATTCTTGTTATTAGAACCAATTCCGGCAGCGGTGAGTTCAAGAATATTAACAAAGCGAATCTTGATTTCTGGCGCATCTTCTTTAAGGATAGTGATAGCAGCAAGACACTCCTTCGTGAGATAGTCCCCCACTGAAGCAAGCACGATATCTGGATTTACATCACTTGCAAAATCCCATACCATCACACCACGCTCAAGTGCTTCACGTGCCTCAGAAAGCGTAAGCCACTCTGGGAAATCAGCCTTACCAGAAACGATGGCGTTGATTTCTTCTTTTGATGCAAGAGATTTTTTAAGAGCAACAAGTGTCGTGTTTCTATCTGCTGGGAAATATACATGCACAAAGTCCCCGTGTTTCTGAAGGATGGTATCAATAAATCCTGGATTCTGATGAGAAAATCCATTATGTTCCTGTGCCCATCCTGGTGAGGTTAAGATGTAGTTGAGCGATGATACGTGTCCACGCCAAGGAATATCGCGTGCAACACGAATGAACTTCGTATACTGATCGGTCATACTTCCAACAATTTGTACGAATGCTTCATACGATGGGAAAATAGCATGACGACCAGTGAGCACATATCCCTGCATGAGACCTTGGAGAGAGTGCTCAGAGAGCATCTCGATCACTCGACCATTCTTTGCTAAATCTTCATCATGATCCATGTGTGGCCATACGAATGCTCGTGGGGTTGCTTGGAAAATAGCATCGAGCTTGTTGGAATATGTTTCGTCTGGAGAAAATACTCTAAAGTTCTTTGAAAGATCATTCATTTCGATAACACGCTTAAGGTAACTCCCTGCAGCTTTCATATTACTCACAAGGGATACTCCACGCTCTTTTACTTCTCCTGCATCTTCATCAACTTCTGGCAAGAAGAGATCATGACATACTGCTTCACCACCAAAACATTGCCTATTGTTTCCTATCCTTCTCTCATCACGAGGAATGAGGGCCTTAATATCATCAATAAAGCCATGCTCTCTACTGAACAGTTCATGGAACCTGTAGGAACGAAGCCATTCTTCAACTTGTCGCAACTCTCCTTCGTCTGTCTTTGCAAGTGTTGCAACCACCTGATGAGAAGCGAAGTTACCTTCGATTTTCTTTCCATGGAGCTCTTTAATACCTCCTTCACCTTTAAGCGTGGTAAGAATGATCATCGGCATTCGAGGTGATACAGGGGAAGTCCTCTTTAGCTCCTGAATTTCTTGGTAACAATTTTCAAGTGTCTGCGAAAGTCGTTCATGAACACCTTCACCACCGTCGACAAAGTATGGATGATATCCGTAGCCAGTGAAAAGTGCATTAAGTTCCTCGTTAGACATACGACCATAGATTGTTGGCCCAGAAATTTTGTACCCATTACGATGAAGCACAGGAAGCACTGTACCATTTGTTGCTGGATCAATAAATTTATTGAGGTGCCATGCAGTTGCCATTGGACCAGTCTCTGCTTCTCCATCCCCAATCATAGCAACTGCAATAAGACCAGGATTATCAAGCACAGCACCATATGCTGTAGAAAGTGAATATCCAAGTTCCCCTCCTTCTAGAATTGCTCCTGGTGTACCAGGGTTAGTGTGACTCGGGAATCCATATGGCCAACTAAATGCTTTCACCATTTTCTGTAGCCCATCACCATTTTGTGGAATGTCTGGATAATATTTTGAAAGAGTCCCTTCAATAAAAAGGTTTGCTTGAAGGCCAGCGAATCCGTGGCCAGGACCAAGTACAAAGAGCATGTCGATGTCATGCTTTTGAACAAGATAATTCAAATGTGCATATAAGAGATTAATACCTGGACATGTCCCCCAATGACCTAAGAGACGCGGTTTAATGTCATCAAACGTAAGTGGTCGCTCGAGTAAAAAATTATCTTTTAAAAAAATTTGCGCCGCAGCAAGATAGTTAGCAGCACGAATGTATGCATCAAAGTTTCTGTCATTGTTCATATAAAAACCATTGTAACACCGTTTTTTTAATTCTGAAAAGTAAAACTGTGTCTTTCTCTATGTGCCCACTCAAAAATAAACGATACTGATACTATTTTCTATTACTCTCTCTTATAATCATCCTCATATCGCACAATATCATCCTCTCCTGTGTATGTACCATATTGCACCTCAACGACTTCAAGTGGACTTGTGGTGGTATTTGAAAGTCTATGCTTGGCTCCTTGTGGAATAGTTACCGTCTCGCCCTCATTTACAGTAAGTTTCTTTCCTTGTACTTCAACCGTTGCAGTCCCTGACACTACCACCCAGCACTCGCTTCTTTTCTCATGACTCTGAAGCGAGAGTCTGTGTCCAGGTTCAACAATAATGCGCTTGATTTTGTGACGCTCTTTATCTTCTATCACCACATAATGACCCCATGGGCGCATCCCAACCTCAAGCGCAAGTGTTTCTTCTTCGCTCAAAATTTCTTTTCGTTCATTTTCATTCTCTGCAACAACAGTCTGTTTAAAGGTTACATAATCCCGACTTGAGTGAGTCTTCGCACCAAGACCATCAACAATCGTGACCGATAATCTATCACACACTTCCTTTTCTGGAACATTTCCTGCGAATCGATCACCGCCTTTTGCAAAAATTATCTTTGCGTCCGGATATTGTTCTCTAATACGTGCTATTGTGTGTTCAAGCGTCTTCACTACCGACTCATCGGTATCGATAGAAAGCACTGTCTTAGTAACGGGAGCAAGAGCACCAACCACATTCATTCTAAATTGTTCATCCTGAAATGATTTTACTTTACGTTTAAGCTCTGCCTGCTGATCATTATTAACAATCACCCACAACTCATCCCCAAGCGCACGCGCAAGTGTAAAGCACTCAATATGCCCTGGATGAATTGGATTAAAATACCCACATGTTACTACGATTGTTGGATGAAATTCCTTCATATTTGAAGTGTACCATATCGACCATTTCTTCTTTTTTACCCATTTATTATATGATTTTGCAGAGTGCTATACTGAATGTGTGCCCAATTATTAGCTAACCAAAAACAATATGAACAGAGTTGTACATTTTGAAATTCATGCAAAAAATTTGGACGAAATGCAGAAGTTTTATCACCATGTTTTTGGATGGGATATACAAGATCTTGGTCCTGCTATGGGTAACTATCGCATGATAACTACAGGTATTGATACCCCTTCCACGAAATGGCCAGGTATTAATGGTGGTCTTACCCCACGACAAGGGAAAACCCCTACTGACGGTCAAGCGGTTAACGCATTCGTATGTACTATAAGTGTTGATGATGTTGATAGATATATCCAAAAAGTTAAACAAGCTGGTGGATCAATTGCACTTGATGCAATGGACGTTAAAGAGGTTGGTAGGCTTGTGTACTGTAAAGACATCGAAGGAAATATCTTTGGTATGTTACAACCACAATAGTTACGTATGGCATTTCTCTCCACTATTTTACTATGAGCAAGAATATCTTACGAAAGTAGGGTATTTTTGTTGATACCACTTTCTTTACTTATTCTATTAACATCCCTCATTTTTCTTTCTCCACAAATATCATTTCCTACTCCTTCCCCATTTTGCTATCATACAAAGCACGTATGAAACATAAATCAGCAGAAAAACATTCCCGTTCCTTATTAAAAGCCATTAGTTACCGAGTTCTTAGTGTTACTGCAGACTCTGCTGCTGCGTATTTTTTTACACGTGACATGGCGCTTTCTGCTGGTATTGTTATCTTTGTAAACAGTTATAGCACTGTACTCTATTACCTCCATGAACGCGCTTGGGCCAACATTCATTGGGGGAGAAAAAAATAATACTCACTTCGTCTTGGAAGTTATTTTTACTTCTTACCTTTTGCTGCTTTAATAAATCCTGTAAAGAGCGGGTGCGGTGCTGATGGGTGCGATTTGAATTCTGGGTGAGCTTGTGTACCAACAAAAAACGGGTGAACCTGCTTTGGTAGCTCAACGAACTCCATGAGGTGTCCATCTGGTGATGTTCCAGAAAATACCAAACCTTTTTCTTCAAGTGTCTTCACGTACTCATTATTCACTTCATAGCGATGACGGTGGCGCTCACTCACCTCAAGCGCACCATAAAGGCCTGCAATGAGACTTCCTTTTTTAAGCTTTGCCTTGTATGCACCAAGACGCATACTTCCTCCATACTTTGCATCTTTAAGCATCTCTTTTTGTGATTCCATGATGGTGATTACTTGATGCTCCGCTTTATCGTCAAGCTCTTTTGAGGTTGCACCTTTAATCCCTGCCACATGGTTAGCGAACTCGATCACCGCAAGTTGCATACCATAACAAAGTCCAAGATATGGGATTTTATTTTCTCGTGCATATCTAATCGCTTCTAACTTCCCTTTAATACCTCGTGAACCGAATCCACCTGGAACAATGACGCCATCATAGTTACTCAGTGTCTTCAATTTTTTAGCAATGTCTCCCTTGCTCTTTTCTTCTCCTTCAAAATCCCCCGAGTTTACCCATGTAATCACCGGCTTCTTATTGAGCGCATATGCAGCATGCTTAATAGCTTCAATCACTGAGATATATGCATCACTTAACACGAAGTCACCTGTATCAAAATACTTTCCAACAATTGCTATGTTTACTTCATCAGTTGCAGTGTTTGCTCTCTTTACGAAAAGTTCCCATGCTTTCTTCTCTTCTTCACCCTTCTTCTTAGCCGACTCACTTACCTTACTTGTAAGTCCAACGATTTCACACACCATATCTCCAATTTTTTCCTTTTCGAAATTGATAGGTACTTCATAAATACTCTTCACATCTGGTGCCGAAATGATACGAGACGGTATAATATTACAAAAGAATGCCAGCTTTTCTTTTCGTTTTATATCAAGTGGTACCGCACTTCGAGCAATAATCATATCTGGCCAGAGTCCTGACGACTGGAGAGTTCGAACTGCATGCTGTGTTGGTTTGGTCTTCATTTCCCCTACTGTTGAAGGAATAGGGAGATAGGATACCACCACACACGCCACATCATTTGGTGTCTCTATTTTCATCATACGGGCTGCTTCCAAAAAGAGAATGTTTTCATACTCCCCGACTGTTCCTCCAATCTCCACCACCACCACTTCGGCATGAGCCTTTTTTTGTGCTGTTTTAATACGACGAATTACTTCCATTGGAACATGAGGCACTACCTGTACACAGTTCCCTTTGTAATACATACTGCGTTCCTTCTCGATAACCTCTTGATACACTCGCCCCGTTGTCATGTAATTATCATTCGGGAGTGTTGTATTAAGGAATCGCTCATAGTTCCCCATGTCTTGATCAGTCTCATAGCCATCATCTAGCACAAACACTTCTCCATGTTCGGTTGGATTCATTGTTCCTGCGTCCACATTCACATAAGGGTCAATTTTAATTGAGGTGACAGTGTGTCCTCTGTCTTGTAAAATCTTTGCTATTGAAGAAGCAGTAATCCCTTTTCCAACTCCAGAGATGACTCCACCAACTACGAAAATGTACTTTGGTGTTGGTATCTCTTTTGCCATATAGTAGAAGTAATCAATTAGGTCTAAGTATGCCAAAAGAAAGAGAAATAGTAAAGGAGTGATTTTCTAACGGCAAACGGGCCTTATCTAGTCCACTACGGGAGCATGCTCTTGAACGCCTCTAGTGACTGGGGGTTTGAATTAACTCTCCAGTCCTGCTCTTTATTTTCATTAAACCAGACCCATCCTTTTACCTCTGGATACTTGTAAAGTTGTGTGGTGAATGCGTCAGTTATCCAAGTAGCTTTTCTTGTATCATTCATCGCTGCCATAGAAAGGATATAAATAGGCTTATTATATTGCTTAAGTCGAGTAAGTTCAGTTCCCATCATCTGATCAAATGTTTCCCATGGGACACTATTGAAGCCGTCTAAACCAACAATATCAACATATTGTGAGCCTGGATAACTAAGCTCAAAATTATTAACTGACACTTCTGGTACTGAGTCATTATTTGGAACCCACGCAAACTTAACATTTGGAACATCAGCAAAAATAGTACGAATATGAATCCACGCTTGAATAAACTTTGCTGGAGAATTCCCAGGCAATGACACACCCCATGGATACCAATCCCCGTTAAATTCAGAATATGGTGCAATAATCACTTCTCCGCCATAAGCTTTTGCGTCAGCGGCAAATTTTTTAAAGTAAGGGTCCATATTACCAGCAATAACAGAGTCGAAAGAATATTCTGGTTGACTGAAATAGTCACGATTATAATCAAGAGCTTCCCAGAAGATCACCATAGTACGGCCCTTATCTCGAATACGTGGTGCGTAATATGCTGGGAACTGATCGTTCCCCCAGTGGGTGAAGACTGCTTCCATTTGAGGCTGTTTTCCTGTGAGGGTCTCAAAATTACTCATTGCAGTATCTTGCCATCCAACATACGCTCCCCACTTCATCCATGAAGGGAACTTAGTAGAAGTTGGTGGCGGAGTAACGACAGGCGCAGTAACAATAATGGTTCGGCTAGGGCAATTCGTTGACCATGCCCCTACATTATCTTTTACTCGTAGATAGACACGGTGAGTACCAACCGAGAAATTTAATTTTGTAAACGTAGCAGTATACGAGAGTAGGCTTCCCACAGAACAGCTCCCTTCTCTCCATTCATATGCACTAATTGTTCCATCAGCATCGGTTGCTGCTCCAGTAAATGTAACCATAGTACCTGATGCTACTGTTGTCGTAGCTAATGTTGGAATACTAATCGTTGCAACAGGAACCACATTTACTGATCGAACTCTTTTCGCAGAAGAAAGGGCTTGAACCGTTGATGAAGTCTGTACAACAGGTGAAGTAACGATAATAGCTCGCTTCTGACAGTTTGTAGACCAAACACCAGCATTATCTTTTACTCTAAAATACACATACGTTGTACCGAGTGAAAAATCTGACTTTGAAAACGAAGAATCTGTTGAGAGAATATTTCCTGTCGAGCAATTCCCCATCCTCCACTCATAAGCGGTTATAGGTCCTTCTTTGTCACTTCCATATCCTGTAAAAGTAAGCGCTGTTCCTGCGATAACCGAACTCGTCGCAGATGTAGGACGCTTAATATATCCAACAGGAGGATTATTCTGTTTTGATACTGTAGCGGTCACTAATTGCTGTGGGGCTGTTTGTGACATTGGTGCGGTCACCGAAGTACTTGGTACAACAACTGGAGAGGTAACTACCGTTTTTGCTTGTGGAACACTGGTACCCGAAGAAGCACATTCCGGCATAGTAACAGAAATTGTATTTGAATCAACGTGGCGACCTTTTTTGTAGGCAACACCACGGTATGAATATACCGCCCTCTTATACCGAGAGTTGAATTCATTATCTTGATACGTTGTCGCTGTCAGCTTACTCACAAGTGTTGTCCCCCAGCCATTTTTAGTATCCGCACTCCCAACTTTTCGTTGTATTGAGTAGGTGTAGCTATCACCTAGCGATGACCACGAAAGAGAGACATTAGGTACCCCATTAAGGCAACTAACGGTCGGTTGTGTAAAAGTTAATCCTCCGAGTGCTGAAACACTATTTGATGTAAATGTAAGTATTGCCACACATACAACAAACAGCACTGCAAGTGTTCGATACCAAGTGAGATGACGAATGAGCATAGACATAAATATAAATAAGTAAAAATACTGTGCGACAGTAGTATATCTACTATATACATATATCAAAGAAGATGCAACACTTTATAGAAAACATATTGATACGTATTTTTATTTTAAGGATTCATCAAGGTAATTCCTTTTTTGAGCGTCACAACCCATGCATTTTTAGCGAGAAGGTAATCTACTGTTGTCTGAAAGTCAGAAGGAGTCTGTGCTAAATCTAACCCACTAGTATCAACTTGATGATACATGAGAATAAGCCAAGTCTTTTGTGTAAGTGCGGTATCAATCCATGCTTTGATCTCACCAGGAGTTGTACTTGACCCTACCTGTTGAATCTTAAGAGCATATTTGTCAGTTGTCTTTGTATTATAGCCACGATCCACACTACGAGCACCAATAAATCCAGCATTTTTTGCTTCTGCTATCACCGCATCATTATAATCTCCGTAAGGATACACGAGTGTATCAACTGGTGTTGCCCCCATTCCAAGTAGATCAGATCGTGAACCATTAATTTCTTGTATCATGGTTGATGTTGCAACTGAAGCAAGCGCAACATGGGTTTGTGTGTGTGCAGCAATTTCATGTCCAGCATTTTGTAATGCGATTACCTGAGTTGGATCCACATACATCTGTACACGCTTGAGTTCAACATTATCAATTGCAAGAGACCCAACACCTGTAAGACGATGATATACCGTGAGCGAATACACATTTGCTGGGATATGAATTGTTTTTAGATAGTGCGTCCATGCTGCTTGTGGTCCAACTATATCTAAATCTACCATTGCTACACTAGTATCATTGTAAGTGTACTTCACGGTTAACGTAGTCGTAGCATCTGACATATAGTAAGAACTATATGTATAGTCTTGATTAGGAATTACAGTACCATCCTTAAAATACCACTTCGCATCACCGTCTGTATACTCGGTAATCTGCACCTTTGCAGCATTAACACCATCGTACCCCGGAACAGGAAAAGTAGAGGTCGCGTTGTTTGTTCCCCATGAACTAACATACCAATCAACTGGAGTACCTGTTGTATCAACTGTTTCAAGCGATGGATTAGCAATACGATTATCAGGAAATGCCTGTGCGGTTTCTTGAGAAATAATACCAAATGTTCCCTTAAGACCTGCTGCATTTAGTATTGGAACAGCATTGGAATACGTTGATAACCACCCATCATCAAGAGTAAGAGATACCATTCCTTGTGCAAAGAGCCCAGGGTCTACTGGTCCTTGATTATTTTTAATTAAAGAAATACTATCAATCCCTAAGAAACCAACAGCAGCTAATTTATGGAACACCGTGAGACTAACAGCACCAAGTGGTGGAGTAATTGTCGCTGAGTAAGCTACCCAAGTAGGAGATGCTGGTGCAGGTTGTGGAATATCAACATACACAAAAGAACCATTTGTCATCGTATAACGCACCGTAAGTACTGTGTCAACATTTGAGGTATAAAATTCACTGTACGTATACGCATCAAGAGGTGTTATCAAAATATCTTTGAAATACCATTTTGCATCACCACTTGTGTAGTTGGTGATAGTTACATCCCCAGACGAAGCACCTTCTGATGAAGTCGCAGTATAACTAAATGTTGCGTCGTTTGTTCCCCATGAACTTTTTAGCCAATCAATAGGCATACCATCTGATCCATATGTTTCAAGTGATGGATTAGAGACAAGGTTCACAGGAGGAGTGGTTGTACTATTACTTACTACTACTTGCACTGATGACGTAGCAACATTCCCTGCAAGGTCATGCGAAAAAACCATAATACTATGTGTACCATTTGTTGAAGATGCTGTGTTCCATGTCACTTGATATGGTTCCGTGGTGATTTCAGTACCAAACTGAACTCCGTCAATAAAGAATAAAACTCCTGTGACACCTACGTTATCAGATGATGATGCAGAAATTGTTACAAGATCAGAAAGCGTCGAACTCGAAAGCGGTGAAAGAAGGGTCACGTATGGGCTTGTTGTATCAGGAACCACATTCCCCACCACCACCCCTTGTGTCGAGGTTGCAGTGTTACCAGAAGTATCACGAGCTACTGCAGTGAGTGTGTGTTGGCCGTTACTTGATAATGTGGTATCCCATGAAGTTGTATATGGTGCAGTGGTCATTTCTCCTCCTAGTGCAACGTTATCAAGATACACTTTTACCCCAGCAACTGCCACATTATCAGATGATGATGCGGTAATAGTAACAAGACCCGACACCGTAGAGCTACTTGCTGGAGCAACAATCGCAACAACTGGTGAAGTAGTATCAACAGGAATAAGAGAAGGATCAACAATTGAGTAAAGGTCAGTAGAAAGAGTTCCCACTCGTGCTAACACGTGAAAGACAGTAACAGATTTAATGTTGGCAGGTACAGTAAAATTGTATGAATCAGTTTTCCATGAAGCGCTTGGTGGGAGGGTTGAGGCAAGGGTTACATAACTCACTACATTAGAAGTTGAGGTGTAACGAAGCAATATAGAGGTAGTTGCGGTAGAAAGATACGCATGGGAAAACGTATATGTCTTTCCTGGTGTTACAAGCACATCATTTGGAAACCACTTTGCGTCACCACCTGAATATGCAGTCATTGTTACTTGTACCCCTTTTGCTCCATCATATCCAGCTACTGGGTATGAAAATGTTGTAGTATTTGTCCCCCATTTGCCGTTAGACCATGCATATGGTTTTGATGGGGTTGTTGTTGAGACTGTTTCGACGGAGGGGTTAAGTATCGAGTTACCTACTGCTGGTGGAACGATCACAACCACATTCCCCACCACCACCCCTTGTGTCGAGGTTGCAGTGTTACCAGAAGTATCACGAGCTACTGCAGTGAGTGTGTGTTGGCCGTTACTTGATAATGTGGTATCCCATGAAGTTGTATATGGTGCAGTGGTCATTTCTCCTCCTAGTGCAACGTTATCAAGATACACTTTTACCCCAGCAACTGCCACATTATCAGATGATGATGCGGTAATAGTAACAAGACCCGACACCGTAGAGCTACTTGCTGGAGCAACAATCGCAACAACTGGTGAAGTAGTATCAACAGGAATAAGAGAAGGATCAACAATTGAGTAAAGGTCAGTAGAAAGAGTTCCCACTCGTGCTAACACGTGAAAGACAGTAACAGATTTAATGTTGGCAGGTACAGTAAAATTGTATGAATCAGTTTTCCATGAAGCGCTTGGTGGGAGGGTTGAGGCAAGGGTTACATAACTCACTACATTAGAAGTTGAGGTGTAACGAAGCAATATAGAGGTAGTTGCGGTAGAAAGATACGCATGGGAAAACGTATATGTCTTTCCTGGTGTTACAAGCACATCATTTGGAAACCACTTTGCGTCACCACCTGAATATGCAGTCATTGTTACTTGTACCCCTTTTGCTCCATCATATCCAGCTACTGGGTATGAAAATGTTGTAGTATTTGTCCCCCATTTGCCGTTAGACCATGCATATGGTTTTGATGGGGTTGTTGTTGAGACTGTTTCGACGGAGGGGTTACTAATGACATTACTACTATCCGCAAACACCGCAGTATGTAAAGAGAACACTATTCCGAGAAACACTATGGTAAGAATTATATTTTTTTTCACAGGTGTGTAGTATTATTTGGCCCCCTCTTTCTTTAACTGACCAACTGTTAGTTTCTTTAGTTTTTCTCGTAAGTACTCATTTTGCTTTTGTGTACCATTGTAATCTTCCATTCCAAAATAGAGAGCAATAATGCCACGATCATGTAACCCGGATGCCACTCCATTTATTTCCAAAAAATCAACAAATGATACTCTCTTTCTTCCTCCGGTAAACAAGAATGACGTTGTCGATACCTTGTCATCATTTACTAGATTTTCAACAAGATGATTGAAAGCGCTATTAATTTCTGCTGGTTTACCAATTAAACTACTCGTTGATTGAGAGAGACCAACTGAAGCCTCTAGGGGTTGAGTATTTGGAAAATTGGTTGGATCATTTTCTAAAGCGATAGCACCTGGGAATAGCGAGGCATTACCTTTATATTTTTCTACCTCTGCTAAGGCAAACGTGTACCCCATAACACCCATCGCATACCCCTTTTCGGCCACATCAACTATAGTAATCTTTTCTTTATCTTGGTAGAGACGTGAAAATCCTTCGTACACCAAAGCGACAACCGTAACAAAAATAAATGTTGTCATGAAGTGTGCCAAAAAAATACTTACAAGTAGTCCAATTTTTGTCTCTTCAAGTCTTAGGATATGTTTCTGAGAAATAATAGCTCTGTTTGATTTATATCCTTTTATACGATTATAAAGAACACCAATTGTAAAAATTGTGAGGTTAGTGATGAGAGCAAAAAATCCAAGAGGTGATTGAAACATGGTAGTAGAGTTAATTAGACTGATATTTCACGTCGTTTTGGTTGGAACCAAACCAAGTTACTTCTTTTTTGAACAATCTCAAACCAAAACTGTTCCAAGAAAATATATGCATTAATAAATACAAGTACAAAATAGGTTGGAGAGTAGAAAAATAAATCCCACCGTTTACGCATAATTGCAGAAAGTCCCCCCAAGAGAAGCACAAATGTCAGGAATGGGACAATAAAATATTCGTAAAATCGTATGTTAAAGAACGGAGCAATGAAAAGAGCGACAGAAAAAATAAATCCTTCTATATAACTAACTGACAACTGGAATGAGTTATTTGGTTTCTTGAGGATATGAAAATGCTTACGTAAGTTTTGCCAACCTCCAGCATACCAACGACGCATCTGGTTAATGTATGAACTAAGTGTGTCTGGGTCCTGAGTGTAAGCAATCATGCCCTGAGCATATGCGATACGAAGACCAAGTCTGTGAAACTTGTACGTAAAATCGAGGTCCTCAGTTAACGTATCATGATCAAAACGTATAACCTTCTTGAAAGTTTTTGTATGAAAAGCCCCTGCACATCCAGGAATCACAAAGATTGCGTCAAGATATCCTTGTGCGACCTTAAACAAGGTCTGACCAATTACGTATTCAATTTCTCTACACGCAGTAAGCCAATTATATTTTAGACTTTTGACATAGCCACATATCGCCACAATATCTTTTTGCTCATCAAATGTCTCCTCAGCAATCTGTACTAGCTTCGGATCAAGAAGAGTATCCCCGTCGGTTGCAATAAAAATGTCACCAGTAATATGTTCTAGCCCTCGCTCTTGTGCGTAACTTTTATTTCCTGTTGCAACAGGAATCATAAGAACTTCTATTTTGTCACCAAATGAAGCGAGTAGCTCTCCACTCTTATCGGTACTTCCGTCATTAACAACAAGAATTTGGTCAGGAACTCGAGTCTGATCAAGACAAGACTGAACACACGCCTTGATTGACTTTTCTTCATTATGACACGGAATTAGTATCGATATTTTCATATATAAGCAATTGTTGTTAAACAGCTAAAATCCACACAGAAAATACAGTGTGTGACCTCAAACATATGTGCAGGAGATACTTTTATTTAATTGAACAATTCTTACTATCTTTTATTAAAAAAATGGTATCGCAATTATAACATACAAAGAAAGAAAAGCAAGTATACTATTCACGGATTCTCTATTTCATATTTACTCATAAAAAGCTTGAGGTCCTCATTTACAAAGTATTACAAGCAAATCTAGACTAGATTGTGTCAAAAACAAGAAATCCCCCTTCGTATGGGGGGGATTTGTGGGCAGATTTTCAGAGAAACGCTGCATAAAGAGCTCTTGAGAGTTGTTTAACCTCCCCCATAACTGGAATATGCTTCCATTCCTCTTCGATTTCTGAGAATCCAATTGTTGCCCCAACGAGACCTCCGACCACTGAGGTGTTGGTATCTGTGTCCCCGCCAGCATTCACCGCCTCAAGGATTGCTGACGTGAAATCTCTCGGATGTCGCATGTACACACCGAGAGTAAATGCTGCAGTCTGCCAGGCAGTAAACCCTACCCCCGCAGTATCAATAAGTCCCTCAATACTCCTCATATCAATTTTCGAAAGATACTCAGAAAGCACAGGGACAGAATTTAGGTTTGCGTGATATTTTATTTCTAGCACTTTTATGAGGGCGATCACCTCATCGTGATAAACCTCTTCGAGGGGTTCCCCTTCGTCCAAGTAGATATCAATGAGACCCAAGAGTGCTAAAACTAAAAAACTATACACCGCAACTGGAGCAATACGAGCTCGTAGGTCTGGATGGGTTAATTTCCCAAGTTCGATAATGTTCCCTGTCATTATCTCGCCAGTAATCGCGGTGACAGCGGCAAGCGGAGCAATTTTCATGATCACCCCATTACCGCTTCCTTTTCCTTTTTGTACAGGAAGTGGTTCTTCTCCAATCATGCGTTGACCATGCTTAATCTCAAGAAGAGATTGCATTGTTCCCTTTCCCCACCCAAAGGTACTTTTTTCGAGTTCGGATAGGTGAGTAGTAGCTTGATGAACGATGTCAAAGCCTTTTGCCTCAATGAGTGACCTAGCGACTGCAGAAGTAAGTTGCCAATCATCTGTCGTATCACCGGTTGCGAGATTTTTTGTATCATCAATTCTCATTTGAACAGGATTCATGTAATAAGTAACACCGAGACCACCGTTTAATTTCAAGATATTTTCACGACTCATGGTCTCAACCGGCATACCAAGGGCGTCTCCAATTGCAACACCTGCCAGCATGCCAAGGATACGGTCCTCTAACACAGAAAGAGTTTTCATCGCGTCCTCATTATCCTTAGAAGGTAACAGCTACAAAAAAACAACTTCTCTGATACTACTCATTACTATTTGCTATGTCAAATGCACAAAACACCCTCACTACCATGAGTGCTCTGACAATTTTGATATAGACAGAATATAAGACTAAAAGAGTCTAAAGGTGCAGGTATGCTCTTACGAGCCGTATCTCTTGGTAAGAAACTTTCCCACCAAGAGCATCGTAGACTGGAGTAAGTTTACGAGTATCGAGTTTTTCAAATGTCTTTGCAATTTTTTCAAATTCTTTTTTCTTTGGAAGTGTATGATCGAGTGTCACCACTTCTTTATATTCAATTAACTTCTCTATGTGGCCAAGGATTGTATCAAGAGAAAGACCACGGGCCTCTGCAACCTCCTTCACTGTCTTTCCTTCATCAAGCATTGTCTTAGTAATCACATGTGAAGCAGTTTTTGTTACCACCTCATCGTCGTCATCATCAACGACAAGTTCAGTAAGTGAGCCACCTTGTTCACGTAAGAATTTTTCTTGCAATACTACAATTTTCTTTTCATCATATTTATTGATCGCCTCTTCTGCTTGTCTACTTTTACTACGAAAGAGGGTGTCCATCTCTTTAACCTCATCACTAATCATGAGCGCCTGTGGATTAAACCCCTTCAAGTAAAGACCATCTAATGAAGTGAGGCGAGAAAGCGCGACATACCCCTGCCCTGACGCAAACGCACGAGAGAGATCAATTTCTGCTTTATCAAGGGTCATCCCTTGTGACTTATGGACTGTGATTGCCCATGCAAGTTTGATTGGGAGCTGTGATAACTCAGCTTTCACTTTTCCATCTTCTTCTATCTTCCAAGTATCTGCTTTAATAGTTACTTTTCTTCCATTCACAAGCTCAACAATTGGTGCCCCCTCATTATCAAAAGCAATTACTTTCCCCATCGAACCATTCACATAACTTCTATCTTGAGCATTCTTAATACAAATTACCTTTGCACCGATTTTTAATTCAAGAACTTCATCTGCAAGACAATTATTTTTTAAACTCGCCACAAGCGCTGCCTTACCCTTTGTCACCATGTGATATGTTCTTGTCTCACCTTTCATTTTCATGAACGCTTCACGGTTGATGAGATCAACATTTTCATTGTGGGTATAGAGTTTAATATGGTCTCCTGTGTGAGGAACACTCGTTTTTTCTTCAAGCATTTCATAATACCCATCATCTATGTCACCTTTACGTATCGCGTTAAGAAGTGAAGAAAGCCTGTCATCATCTTGGCGAAACTGTTCACTTAAATAACATACGACAGGCTTTGACTCTTTCCACGCAGTCGATTGGAAAGCAAAGACCCCTCCTTCCATACCATTGCCATTTTTTACAACAGGAGGCAATTGAAAAAAGTCACCTGAAAACACCACCTGCACACCACCAAAAGGTTTATCATTTCTTCGTACATGTTTTGCAACCTTGTCTAACATGTCGATAAATGTTGCATGAAGCATTGATATCTCATCGATCACAAGAACACTTGTAGTGTTCCAGCGCTTGTAGAGGTTCTGTTTCTCTTCAAGGACATCGAGGTCATATGATGTAAGATGATCTTTTATCCCAATTCCACTCCATGAGTGAATGGTAGTTCCGTTAATATGGGTCGCAGCAATACCAGTAGAGGCAGTGACCGCGTAACTTATACCATGCTTTTTAAGATATGAAATATATTCACGAAGCACATAACTTTTACCAGCCCCTGCAGCCCCAGTAAGAAAAGTGGTGTGGCCAAGTTTTAAAATAGTGAGCGCGGTGGATTGGAGCATTTGAGACAATGTAGCTCGTAGCATGTAGCTCGTAGCAAATACTAATACTATGCAGTGTAAGCGTAAAAGTAAAAAGGAGGAAGACTTGACTTATTAAATATATATTATATAATATAATTTCACTTTATCGTACTGCAAGTAGATACCCACAATCAAAGGTCTTTGATTGGTCTATCTTGCCGATAAAGCAAGGAGACGATCATGGCCACCACCGCGGAGAACCCTAATGTAGATGTGTCTCTGATGTTCAGCAGAGAGAATATCAACAGCAACGCAATTGCCTGTGGTGATCTGCCACTAAGCGTTGCGGACCATGCTCGCCTGATAAAGTTCGGCATGGTCTTTGTCAAAGGACATGACAAATATACGGTATATGATTACCGCAGCAAAAGACGTGACCTCTGGGGCGATGGGAGAGAGTGGATAAATTTCCATAGTCGATTTGAAGGGGATGGTGGCGTGATTATTAGCCACTCTCTCCTCGATACTGGGGAACTTGTAGGAGGAATGAGGTCATTAAACCACGCCAAGTTCAGACCATCATCCATGGGCTGGCCTTGTGTAGCTGAAAACTACCGAGGTGAAACCTGGAAATTCTAGACTGAAAGGACTCAATGCCCTGTTTTGACTAACTATCAAAACAGGGCATTCTTATATTACACTTATACCTTCAAATATTTTCGAACAGCCAGCAACGAAGAAATTACTGTAAGGATAGAACTGAAAATGAGAAGCATGCCTGCAAGCTGTACGAGGTGCTCAGTATAAAACATATTAATGTTGAGCCCTTCAAAGAAGAAAACTGTTTTTTTAGTAACCCAAATCGTTGCCGGGAAAAAGAGGATAATAGTAATTACCGTTGCAACAATAGAATAGAGGAATGATTCGACAATAAACGGTCCACGGATAAACATGTTTGATGCGCCAACAAGCTTCATTACAGCAATCTCATCACGGTAGACGAAAATAGCAAGACGAATGGTGTTGTACACAATCATACAACTCATGAGTACAAAAATAATAGAGAGCCAAAACCCTACTGTATTCGTCCAACCAATAATGCTGTTTAATTTATCAATACTATCTTTTATCTGATAGTAATTCACTTTGTCGATTACCCCCTTCTCTTCCCCAAGAAGCCCTGATCCTTCGCTTAACTGATTAGCGATTGCTTCATAACGAGACGTATCTTTTGCAACAATAGAAAGTGACGCTCCAAATGGATTAGTACCGAGCTCATCAAGCGCCTGAAGGGTGAGCTGATCACCTTCATGCTTTTTCTTAAAATCAAGAAGTGCTTGATCGCGTGAGGTATACTCAACTGATTTTACATCAGTCAAACCAAGTATTTTTGCCTTCACCTCAGCGGCTTGTTGTTCTGTGGCATCAGCGGTGAGATAGACACGGACATCAACCTTTTCTTTTACTTGTTCGAGGGTGTAATCAAATACCGCCCTAAAGAGATAGAATGATGTGATAATTGAAAGTGTAATCGTAAGAATAAAAATCGAAGAAAGAGACACGGTACGATTACGGTAAAAACCTCTAAGACCTGCGATTATTGTTCGTTTCCAAAGTACTATCTTCATAAAAATTACATGGTGAATTTACCTGACTTCTGATCTCTTGTAATGCGACCGTTCTCCATGGTGATAACACGACGACCGAGGTTATCGACAATTCCCTTATTGTGAGTAGTAAGGATCACTGTCGTTCCAAGATCGTTAATCTTCTTTAATATCTGAACAATGTCGTAGGTGTTGAGTGGATCAAGGTTCCCTGTTGGTTCATCGGCAATAATAATCTCGGGACGATTGATAATCGCGCGGGCAATCGCAACGCGCTGTTGCTCACCCCCAGATAATTGGTGTGGAAAATGATGAAGCTTGTCTTTCAAGTCGACAAGATCAAGTACGTGTGGAACATCTTCTCGAATATCATCATCATGACGCCCTGCTGCCTCCATCGCAAACGCAACATTCTCATATGCTGTCTTATTAGGGATGAGACGAAAATCCTGAAAGACAACACCGATCTTGCGACGATAATTTGTCATATCCCTCCCACGTAAGGTATGAATATTGTCTGAATTAAATGACACCACCCCTTCTGTTGGAAACTCCTCTGCGAGCAACATCTTGATAAGTGTTGTCTTTCCCGCACCTGAATGACCTACCACTGAGACAAGCTCTCCTTTATTGATAGTGAGAGAAATCTCATCTAACACTTTGTTTCCGTTATCATATTCCTTTGAAACTCTGTCGAAGTAAAGCATATAGTAAAGAGTATAGCATGTTAAGGAAGCTTACAAATGTGAATTAGAAATACCTCGTGATTACTCCTTTAGAGATTCTTTTCTGCGTCAATAAAAGCGTCAATCTCTCCTTTTTCTAGTACCGCTTCTACATTACTTGTCTCACACTCTGTACGATGATCTTTTACCATTTTATACGGATGAAGCACATACGAACGAATCTGGTTCCCCCATTCTATTTCCGTCGTCTTACTAATCTGTCTCCCCTCTACTTCAGCTTTACGCTTTTCTTCTTCACGTGTAAATAATTTTGAAGCAAGAATTTCAAGCGCCTTCTGTTTATTCTGTTCCTGTTGTCGTTCCGTTGCTACATGCACAGCGATATTTGTTGGAATATGTATCACTCGCACTGCAGTCTCACGCTTGTTCACATTTTGACCACCAGGACCACCGGACTTCGAAGTTTCGATTCGTATTTCATCTGGTGAAATTGCTTTTCGTTCAACAAGTGGAATAATCGGAAGTACCTCCACCATTGCAAACGAAGTATGACGCTTTGCTTGCGCATTAAAAGGTGAGATACGCACGAGACGATGAACTCCTGATTCATGCTTCAGTGTTCCATATGCATTCTTTCCAGTGATCTCAATAGTGAGATTACGATACCCTCCATGATCGTTTGTATTGTCATGAAGGAGTGTATAGATAAAGCCCTTGCGAGAAAAATATGCACGATACATTTCAAAAAGCATTCGTGCGAAATCTTCACTATCATCCCCTCCAGCACCTGCCAAGATACTCATAATTGCGCTACCTTTATCGAGTGCACTTACTCCTTCTTTCTTATCTTTAAGTTCTTTTAGGCGCTTAATGGTTGTCTGAGCTTTTTCTTTATCACTCCAAAAAGAAACATCATTCATAGAGGCTTCGAGAGTAGCAATTTCTTCATCGAGACTTTCTTCCATGGAAACTAGTATAGCAAATTGGAGATTGAGAAACGTATGATAATTAAAAAACACCAATATCCTCAGGTATTGGTGTTTTACTATTTCTTTTTCTTATGAGAAACAAATTGTTTCCCTGCGTAGTTTAAAAAAAATGTGTTAGTTCCTTGTTTCCTTGACACTAACCCCGCTTTACACAATTGATCTAATGCTTTCTCTACTTTTTCAAGGGATAAGATAAGCCCTAGTTTCTTCTGAAGATAGTTCGGGGGACGAAATCGTAAATAAATACTCCTAACCTCGTCTGCAGTACAAGCATCTTCTGGTATATATCTGAGTAATCTCTTAGTAAACCTATCATGAATAGAAACAATGTCCTTTTCGTTCATTATCCACCCCTTCAACTAAAAAGTCTTCATCAACTCTACACAAAAGATGAGGTTTTATCAAGCAACCTTCCTACTTCTTATAATACGTCGTATCACTAAGTTCATCAGGAAGATACCCTTCATCATCATACATTTCATACCCCTTGCCATACCCCATCTCCTTCATGAGTGCTGTTTCTGCATTACGTAACTTAAGAGGGACGGGAAGATTACCATACTGCTTTGCATCATGTAGTGCAGACTTATACGCATCATAAGAACTTCTATCTTTCTTTGCTTGTGACATATACACCACACCATGAGAAAGGTTAATCCCACACTCCGGAAGACCAATTGTCTCAACCGCTCGAAATACTTCATTTGCAAGTACGAGGGCATGAGGATCCGCCATTCCAATATCTTCTGATGCAAAGATAACCATGCGACGTGCAATGAATTTTGGATCCTCCCCAGAAACAATCATCCGTCCGAGATAGTAGAGTGCGGCATCGACTTGAGATGCGCGCATACTTTTTATAAATGCACTGATGGTGTTGTAATGTTCCTCCCCTTTCTTGTCATATCGCAAAAACTTCGACTGGAGTGCACTTTTAATATTTTCCTTAGTAACCTCTCCATACAGCTCCTGAGTATTCTCCAAGAGACCAAGTGTCTGGCGCGCATCACCTCCACCAATCTCAACGAGTAGTTGTAGTGCATCATGCGATAATTTTATCCCAGTACGCTGAATAATCTCTTGCATCTCACTATGAGAGAGCGGTTCAAGCACAAACACGCGACATCGTGAGAGAAGTGCAGGGATCACTTCAAAACTTGGGTTCTCCGTCGTTGCGCCAATAAGAATAAGTTTACCACTTTCAACATGTGGCAAAAGAAAATCCTGTTGCGCTTTATTGAAACGATGAATCTCATCTAGAAAAAGTACCTTAGGTCCGAAAAGTTCACCTCCAGTTTCTACAATACGTCGTATATCATCTTTACCTGCCGAGACCGCGGAGAGCTCGTGATACTCAGCATTGAGTGCTTTTGCATAAATACGTGCTAGGGTTGTCTTGCCACATCCAGGTGGCCCATAAAGAATAAAAGAAAACTGATGCTTTTTTTCAATAGCAACGGCAAGAGGCTTCCCGTCTCCAACAAGATGGGCTTGCCCTATGTAATCCGCAAGTGTTTTTGGTCTACGTGTTGCTGCAAGTGGTTCCATAAAGTCAGTATACAGTTTTAAAGACCATTGTACATTGCCA
>CAZNVC010000003.1:36387-59125 GCA_964576685.1 uncultured Candidatus Saccharibacteria bacterium | reverse complement strand
CCATCTTTCGATGACTCTTTATGCAGGCATTTATTTATCTTGTAGAGCACACCTTCGTGCACTCACACAACCTAGTATACTACACTATTTTTTCGGAGCAACGTTTCTCTGGGAAACAAGACTTCTAATATAATCATCAATCTGAGGAGCGAGACTTGGGTTAGCCTTCTTCATCTCTTGTAAGAGTTCAATTCCGAGTTGAATCTGTCCTGATGTAATAACACCAACGATAACATCTGGATCAAGACCTGGATCTTGCCCTTTAGAAAGCGCATGCTCTTTTGCTTCCTTGAACTGCCCTGCATATGCCGCACTTACCATATACCACTTAAGTGCATCCTGACATGTAATCGAAAGATCATACGTCGCACGTCCAAGCGCATATGCCTCTGGATATTGCTTTCCTATAAGGTAGGCACGAATAAGATCGAATGCCACAAGCTGCTTATTTGGTGCAAGAGCATGTGCCTGCTTCAATACTTCTTCAGCAGAAACAGCGTCCCCTACACCGTTAAAGAACATACCGTAAATAGAGAGCATTCTGACATCATCTTTGTATGAAGGGTATGAATCCTGTACGTCTTTACGAGCTGACTGAAGGAACTCATTAATAGCCTGTACAGTTGTCTGTTTATCTCCTTGGGGAAGATTATCTGGGATCTTAATTTGCGCCATACGTACCGCCATCTGAAGATATTGTTCACGTGCTTCTATACTTCCGAGGGTATTCATAGCAATTGCATTAGTGAACGCATCTTGTTCAATTTTTACTGCATCAGCAAATGGCATTGTCTTTGCATACTGACTGAAACTCATTGCACGAATTACGAGCTCATTAACCACAAGAGGACGATAGTTAATATAGTATTGTGAGATGAGGAGCACAATTCCAATTACAGGAATGATAAGAAGATTCATCTGATCTTTATCAAAGAGAGGGTGTCCATGTGTTGGAAGTTCATCTCTTGTTCGTACAGTAATATATGCAAGCACCGCAAAGAAGAGAATATAACTTGTGAGGTTATCAAACACAAAGAAGTTGTGAATAAAGTATCCTGCAAGTAATCCGGTAAGAATAGCCTTCTCGGCCATTGGCATATCATGATCCTTCTTTTTCCACATGAACCAGAGTGTTACGCCGTAGAGTGAGAGATATGTAAGGAGACCGAGTGCTCCTGCTGCAACAAGCCAATCGAAAAACACGTTGTGTGATCTATCATACCAAGGCTCAAGGTTACACATCTTTTCTGGTAAGAACTTGCGAGCAAAAATGTAACTAAAATTATCTTGACCGTATCCAAGAATAGGTCTCTCAAGCCATGCCTGATAACTTATTGTCCATATAGAGAGACGACTTGCTGCAGTAACATCTCGTAGGGAAATACTTGAGAGGCGCTGTAGTGTTGGAGAATTTTTTATAAACTCAGTATCCTTAAATATAAAGATTGAAGAGACGAGCACAAACACGGTCACAGTACTTATCGCGAGTATCTTCTTCATCTTTCCATGCTCTTTAAGAGACATGATACCAAGCGTAATGAAACCACCAACAATAATACCAATCATTGTTCCTCGTGTTCCTGAGTAGAACAATCCGATAAGGTTAAGCACAATAAGCACAGGATAGAACCATTGCTTCTTTGGCTCCTTTGATTGTGACCAGAGGAGCGCAGCAATGAAGATATACATAAGACAGAAAATCGCGAAATATGCAGAGTTTCCGATTGTGGCATCAAGACGAGTTCCACTCATATGGATAGGGAAACGAGCTGAGAACCATGCTCCCATCTTAGGAAACATTTCAGAGAAGATAATTCCTTTCGCACCGAAGAGTTGTCCGTAGGCGTAGATCAACACAAGCACATTGGAAGCAAGGAACCACTTTAAGAGCTTTCTCCATTCCGCAAGAGTTCGAATCATCACTGTAAGCACAAAGAAATACATAAAGAAGTGAACGTGTCCGACAAATCCTTCCATTCGTTCAAAATTACTCCACATACTCTTTTCTCTATCAACACCAAAAATATCAGCAAGGAAAAGTACAATGATAAAAAGACTGTACGCTATCATGATTGGTGACTTTCGTATATTGATACGATATGACGAATCATAGAGCGCAAGCACTGCCCATCCAGCAAATGCAATTTCTACAAGGAATCTAAAAATAAGATTCTTTCCTGAAATAAAAGGAAAGAATAGTCCTGTACTCCCAAACCAACTAATGACATCAAATACTCCACCATCTGCAACATGGAGTGCAATGAATGGAATAATTGCTAAACAAACCCAGACAACTTTTTTGATAACACTTTGCATACGTAAATAATTAATTACTACTTTAAAAACCGCACCCTACGGAATAATGGCTAAAGTGTATCACAAAGTACCAAGATTACTACAGCGTTTATTGCAAAATACCAAAACAAGACAACACTTATCCAAAGTGTCTAATCCCCAACATAGCAAGGTTTTTGTTAAAAATTATTTCACAAACCAGAAACACCCGCACCCGTACATTTGCTTATCTGACTGTTCTTCTGTAGCGTTATAGATCATCCCTTTTTCAAGGGCATTATCTGGTATAAGAGAAAACTCCTTAAGTGTAAGCTCTGGGAACATCTCGAGAACCATCTTGTATGAATAAATCCTGTGAGCGTTAAATTGTATCCTTGGTTTCCCGACTGGAACTACAAAAAGAAGACTTCCTCCCTTCGCTACCACCCTCTCTAGCTCCTTCACCGCTTTTAGATCTCCGTCTGGATCAATCGTATCGCCGTATCTACCAAGACCAACATGTTCAACAGTATGCATACATGAAAGTGAAGTAATTGAGTCGTTTTCAAAATGTAACTGTAAAAGATTCCCAGGCAGGGAAGTGAGATTCGAGAGATTAAGTTTCGCGGGTCGAAAATCATAGAACTTCACAGGAACAAAAGCAGAGACAAGGGAAGAAAAATAGAGGCTCGAAGAAATATCAACATGTTCTTTAGCATTTATTTCCTTTACTTTTCGTGCCGCCCACGCTGTGTGATACACATAATGCGTATCGAATCGCGTATAAGGAGTATTCTCAAACAGCACTGGAACCACAGAACCAAAAGGAATTGGGAATCGCTTTTTGGTGTCTTTTGTTATAAAACGAATATAGCTCTTAATAACGAAAGGGAATTTGAGAAAAAAAATGCCTTTAAATACAAATCGCTTCATCGAGCGCAAAAAAGTATACATACAGACTGCAAAATGATGTAGCCAGTATAGCATAATGCTATACTCCAAAAGAAAGACCTCTAATTATTATGATCCCAAAAATTATTCATTACTGCTGGTTCGGACCTCATAAAAAAAGCGAAGCGATTCTCAAGTGTATTGAGAGCTGGAAGCGCACCTGTCCAGATTTTGTCATCAAAGAGTGGACTGAAGAAAATTTTGATATCAACGCCTCTCCTTTTACAAAAAAAATGCACGAAGAAAAGAAGTGGGCTTTTGTTGCTGACTATGCACGACTCTTCACCCTCCAAAACGAAGGAGGCTTTTATCTTGATACTGACATGCTTCTTCTTCAGTCACTCTCTCCCCTCACAACACACGAATGTGTCCTCGGTGAGGAGTCTCCAGGGATTATTAGTGCTGGAATGATCGGCGCTACTCCACATCATCCGTTCATTACTGCATGTAAAGAATTCTATGACACTCATGCACTCGAAGTGATTACTATCCCTCGAGCGCTCACTGCTGTCTTTGCAGAGTACAAAGATAAATCATCGCTTACTGTTTTCCCGCCTCATGCGTTTTATCCATTTGACGCAAAACATATTCATACCTATCACGGACAAGCACTTGGCGATACCGTGTACGGAGTACATCTATGGCACTACTCATGGGGACATCCACTTAATAAATTCTTCAAGAAGATTGGCGTATATAGTATTGGAAAAAAAATAACTGAGGCGCTAGGAATTAAAAAAGTGCTCAAAAAACTGCTTGGTTTTATATAACTCGTATGAAATTCAGTATTATTACTCCTACTTTTAGACGGAAAGATCTCCTTGTGCGTGCGGTTGCTTCACTTCGTGCACAAACCTACAAAGACTGGGAAATGATTATTGTGAATGACTCCCCTTCTGACACAGCGTATTACGATTTTGCTTCATCAATTAATGATCCTCGCATCCATTACCATGTTAACGAAAGTAATCGAGGAGTTAACTATAGTAGAAATTTTGCTCTCGAGAAACTGTCCGCAGATTCACGATGGGTTATCTTTCTTGACGACGATGACTATTTCTCCCCTGATACGCTCACAAACTTCTCCCAGCTCATCATGCTTCATGGCGATAAAAAATGGTTTGTTACTAATCGTGCACTTAAGAGCGGAACATCACTCACAAAATTCCCACGCGATGAAGCACAATATTCCTATGCATGGTCATATCTTATTCTAAAACGCTGTAAAGGGGACGCAACACACTGTATCGAAACGAAACTCATCACCCACACCCATACCCGTTTTTCTAAATACGTGAAGCAAGGTGAGGAATGGTTCTTCTTTTACCAAATCGGGCTTCATACAAACATGTTCTACAATGATCACAACAGCACTATTAGTGATGGGTACAACACAGCCTCAGGACTCAACTTCCGAAAGCGCACCCTCACAGAGCGATTCGAAACACTCACCACCCTTGCATACGAAGGAGCAGAAAAGAAAATAGTGTACACACCAGCATTTCTCACCTACATAATTCTTCGCTACATTACATTATTTCTTCCTTTTAGAAAAAAATAGAAAATTATTTTTGCATCGCCTCCGTATCAATCCATTTTTTGACAAACGCATCCATTGTTCTCTTGGAAAAGTGGTATGGGAAGAAATGTTTTTCATCAGTCTCATCCCAATCTATTTCACTATCATCTAGATCGATGTTGTGAATATATTTTTTTCTTGATTCTAGTTCTTTCATGACGCGCAAAATTTCATTACCGCGCTCTTTGTATACCTTTCTATCATCAAGCGTTGTTGGGTAATGAATAAAATACACCTGCTTCCCTGGGTACGTCGTTTCGAACCAGTCAAAAAACTCCTTATAGACTTGTTCTATTTTCTCAATCTCTAATAGTCCCTGACCTTCATACTTTTCCTTGAACTCCTTGTTTTGATCAACATCTGTTCCGTGGCAACAAAATACCCACCCCTCTTCCTTATGCATAAACTTTCTATCAAAGAGATCAGCAGAAGAATCCATGTACGCATATTCAAAATCCTTAACCTTAAGCCAAGGGAAATACTCTTGTTGTCTCATGAGTGGGTGCAGATCCCACGCCTTTACGACACGCAACACTTCGATACTGTCCATTGTTGGTAGTGCTCTGTTACGAACTCTATCGAGAAACACATCAAAACGAATCTTCTGATGACATGCAAAATGGACATCTTTCGCATCAGGATATCGGATATTATAGATGTAGTGTGCAAGACACCCTCCCCTGCACAAAATTACCTTTTTTTTAAATACTGGATTATAGATGAAAGTATTTCTGTACATTTCAAGCACGTCGGAATATACCTTCATAAATATTTCTGACTTTCTAAGAAAATTTTTTATTGGAAGTAGTGTCTTTTCCACGATGATATCTTGATTAATGGTGAGTAAAAAGTGTTGTTATTTTTCTTCTCGTATCTTTGAATAATAACAAAGAGAGAGGGCCGAGTGAATAGGAAATAAGTGTAGCATACGCAGAACCGACTATACCATATTGTGGTATCCATAAGAGGTTCAGTGCAACATTGATCACCATAGGAATAAGCGATGAGAAGAAAATTGCACTTCGGTTTTTTTCAATCAAGAGATAGGTCACTGAGAGTCCAAGTGTTGATATTGGAATCGATGTCCATACATAGATCTGTAAAATTTTTATCCCCCCAAGAAATTCTGTACCATAAAGAATTTTAATAATGAAAGGAGCAAGAATTGTTACGGCAAGCGCTGTGAAAAAATTGAGAAGGAAAATAAACCCGAAAAGTTTTTTAACCCGCGCATTATAGAGCGCTCTTGAAGTGGTGCTAGCATTTACTATTGCTGGAGTTAACGAGATAATAAAAATACTTGGTATAAAATACCAAACCTCTGCAATTCTCACTGCAGAATCATAGACTCCAACTGCTGCTGCATCAAGCATGTGCTTAATAAATACCTGATCAATTCTTCCATAGATTAAAGCAAAAGCATTTGAGAAAATAAGGGGCCATGAATCATGTAATAATGTAATAGCTATTTCCTTTTTAAATCTCCACTCTCCTAGTTTACCTTGAATGATTTTTACATATCCCACAAGATAAAATCCTGCGTACAAAATTGCCTCAAAGAGGAGTACAAGTGCGAGATAAATCACTCCCTTATTAAAATAGATAACAGTAACTTTAAGTACATTTAATATAATAGTAACCAAAAGAGAGACTAGTGAAGGGTACTTTGATTGCACCCTTGCCTGAAACTCATTGTTTACCACTAAAAACGAATTAAAAACAGAGGTGGTCGACAGTATAAAAATAAGAATACGAGAAACGTCATCTTGTGCAAAATGTAGAGCAGACACCATTACCAGCAACATGGTAAAGACACTTGCCGAAAACTTAATAGTAAGCGCAGAACCAAGAAATTCTGACTTCTTGTCTGGATTCTCAATCAGCTCCTTGTAGAGCACCGCATCAATACCAAGTGCTGGCAAAAAAGAAAAGATAGCCACAAAAGAAATAGCGTAACTCAATTGACCGAAATTAGTTGGACCAAGATGTCGTGCAATAAAAGTTGTGGTGACAAAAGAAATAGCCATACACAACACCCTCGAGGCCAACACCCAGCTTGTATTTTTAAAGTATTTTTGAAATCCTTCGCTTTGGATTTTCTTCTTAATCAGCTCTTTTGAAAAGTAAGCCATGACTCGTTTATACTATCATTTTTAGGACCTTCTGTCTTACTCCAGTATTCATGCTATCATTAACAAATAATTAACAACCTCCATGTTTTCCTTTTTTAATAGCAGAAAAAAAAGTGGTATTGATATCGTGACCATCTCACGGTTTAAGCAATTCGAAAATGATAAGACACATCATTTTTTACATAAGACATTTACAAAAGAGGAAATCGACTACTGTTTTTGTTTTAAGGAACCAGCCTCACATCTGGCAGGAATTTTTTGTGCAAAAGAAGCGGTAAGTAAAGCTCTCGGTGTCAACACTTTTCCATTCATAGAAATAGAAATACGACACAGATGCGATGGAGCTCCATATGCGTGTAGCAAAGGGAAGGAGTTGCGAGTCTCTGTTTCAATATCACACACTGAAGACATGGCCTGTGCAATTGCTTTAGGATAGCTTTTACTTTAGAATAAGCGTATATGATGAAAAAATGTCTTGTGCTTGATCTTGATAATACACTGTGGGGTGGTGTCGTTGGAGAGGATGGAATTGATAACCTTGCACTTTCTGTGTCTGCTCCTGGAAATAGTTTTCTCGCCTTTCAGCAAGCAATATTAGATTACTATAACAAAGGAGTGATCCTCGCAATCAATAGTCGCAACAATGAAGAAGATGCGTGGAACGTGATACGAAACCATCCGAATATGATTCTTAAGGAGCATCACTTCGCGGCATACAGGATCAATTGGAACGACAAAGCGCACAACATCATCGAACTTGCGAAAGAGCTTAACATTGGACTTGATTCAATGGTGTTCATTGATGACGACAAGACAAACCGTGAACTTGTAAAATCACTTGTTCCTGAGGTTGAGGTTCCAGATCTCCCTGAAGATCCGAAAGAATATACGAAGTTTCTTAACTCACTTAATTACTTCTCAAGCGAAACAATTACCGATGAGGACAAAATGCGAGGCAACCTCTATGTCACAGAACGATTACGAAAAGAAGCAGAAAAGGAACATGAGAACAAAGAAGAATTTTTAGCATCACTTCAGCTTGAACTCTTTATCTATGAAAATGATGCTTCATGTATCCCTCGTCTTGCACAACTTACAGAAAAAACAAACCAATTTAATACACACAAACAACCTTTTACTGAATCAGAAATACAGGGATTCATAGAGAGCTCACATCACAAAGTCCTCTACGGAAGACTGCAGGATGCGTTTGGGGACTACGGGGTAATTATTTTTGGGATCATTGATATGCTTGGTGAAACATGGCATATACGCTCCCTCCTTATGAGTTGCAGGGTTTTCGGAAGAAATGTTGAAGATGCTTTTTTATCAGATATACTAGAAAGAGCTCTTCCAGAAAATGTGACACGCCTCACGATTGATTTCGTGCCAAGTGAAAAGAATGCGCCCGCAAGAGAGTTTGTTGAAAGATATTTCAATAATGGAGAAATGCGCATCTCGGAAAAAATTAACAACCCTAAGTGGATAACAATTACCCATGAAAACATTTAATGCTATTGTTTCTGAAATTTTTAAGATTGATGAGAAAGACATCAATGATACCCTTACCCAAAGTGATATTCCACAGTGGGACTCTATGAACTACATCTTCTTCATTGCTGAACTTGAAAAGCATTTTGGGGTCACCTTCTCAATGGATGAAGTAATGAGTATTAACTGTATCGGAGACTTGAGAAAAATCGTTGAGGAGCGAAAAAAATAATACGTATGGAGCCCAAGGATCTCACCTTTGAAGATATTGCTGTTGGCGCCTCTGACTCGTTTGAAAGAACGTGGACCGAAAAGGATATAGTTGGTTTTGCTGCCATAAGTGGCAATACAAACCCCCTTCACACAGATGATACCTACGCCCAGTCGGCCAACTTCACAAGTAAGCTCATTTATGGGATGCATATTGCAGTTGTGTGCTCAGCGTTTGTCGGTATGTATTTACCAGGCAAAAGATGCCTCTGCCTTCGTCAATCGCTCGATTTTAAAAAGCCGGTATATGTTGGAGACACTACGACAATTCGTGGTGTTGTAAAAAATAAAATTATCTCAACCCGCATGTTAGATATTGATATCACTGTTACTCATGGGGATGACGAAGTGGTAACTGGAACAATGCTCATAAAAGTACTTGACTAACTATGGACACACAAAACTCTCTTGAAAAGAAGTACCCTGTTTTTTATAAAACATGTATTCACTTACAGAAATCTTTTTTTTATAAAGATATTTTTAACGCGAACGAACACATTCCAGTTAACTATCCCCTAGCCGAGAAAATCTGCGCTGATGTACTTCTCCTCTCTCATAATAATTGGGATGACTACGTAAAAAAAGTAGATAGGCTTATTGATATCAATATGGAATTTCTCAAGCTCCAAGCCCACTTAGAGAGAGATGGTAAGTACCTCTATTCCTCTTTCGAGGAAGTAGAGCGAGAAGTCTTTAGCAAAAAAGATGAGAACGACGAAAGCGGGGTAAAATACCTTTGGGGTCTCTATTTTACCCAAATTTTCTGGGTAACTCACCATCGATTATTCAATTTTTTTATTAACGAATTTGTAGGTGGATGCCGTGAGGGGGGGGCCTGTCTTGAAATCCCTGTTGGTTCAGGAATTTTTTTGGCACATTTTCTTATTCACAAAAAGAATTGGCGAGGTGTCGGTATTGATCTAAGTAACTCTGCGATTGATATCACCAAACAGCTATTTGCGACAAATAATCTCAATCCAAGAACAACACTTCTTGAAGAAGACATATTAAAGTACGACGACTCTACAACGTATGACCGTATTATCTGTGGTGAGCTTCTTGAGCATGTCGAGAACCCTCTCCTTATTCTAAAAAAATTACACAGTCTCCTTAAGAAGGATGGTAAGCTATTTTTAACAACTGTAGCGTGGGCGGCGGGTATTGATCATATCTATTTATACAGGAATGCAGATGAAATCAGAGAGCACATTACACTGAGCGGTTTTACTATTGAAAAAGAATTTATTCAGAACGTTTTTCCAAAGGATAAGGACAGGGTTGGTGAGAATAATATAGCCCTTAACTACACCGCAATTCTTACAAAAGAATAATTGTAATTATTCACCAAATCTGTATAATCAACTCATATGGCTGAGAAAAATAGCTACAAAGCAGTACTTTTTGACCTTGACGGTGTTCTCGTTAATATGCCAGACGGTCACTATGAAGCCCTCAATCTCACCCTTGAGTTATTTGGTGCAAAAATAAACGAAGAGGAGCACTACACCTATTTTAATGGCCTCCCTTCAAAGAAAAAAATAGAGGAGCTCGAAAGACAAGGAAGGCTCCCTCTTGGTCTTAAAGATTTTATTAATGACGTAAAACAGAAGCACACAAAAAACATCATTCCAAAATACTGTCCGCCCGACTATTCCAAAATCATCCTTCTAGGTCATCTTAAGAATCAAGGCTACAAGCTAGCATGTTGTTCTAATTCAATTAAAGAGACACTTCATCTCATGCTTAAGTCTGCACACCTCTTTGAACATTTCGATCTCATTATCGGAAATGATGAAGTCTCACAACCAAAGCCTCACCCAGAGATTTATCTCACCGCGTTTAAAAAACTTGGTGTACAGCCACATGAGTGTATTATTGTCGAGGACTCCCCTCATGGTATCGCAGCCGGTAAAGCAAGTGGTGCAACTGTCTACGAGGTACGAAACGTTGACGATGTTAATCTCTCACTATTCTCATATCTCCTTAACTTATAAAATCAATGAAAAAATTTAGACTCGAAAATTTTACACGTGGATGGGTTGTCGGTGACTTTGAGCCAAGTATTATTCGTACAAAAGATTTTGAGGTGATGGTGCGATATTATAAAGCTGGTGACAAGGAGACAAAACATGTCCACAAGCGTGCTGATGAAATCACTATCGTAGTGAGTGGGAAGTTTATGATGAATGGTGAAGTCTTGACACCAGGAGATATCGTACACCTCTCCCCTTGTGACCCGACTGATTTTGAGTGTCTTGAAGATGGTGCAAATACTGTAATTAAAACCCCTTCTGTAATGGGAGATAAATATATCCTAGAGCAATGAAAATTATTATCCCCATGGCAGGACTTGGTTCACGATTCCAAAAAGTCTCCGATACTAATCCTGAATATAAAAAACCAAAACCTTTTATCAGGGTGCATGGTATCCCTATGGTACGATGGGCAACAGGAGCACTTCCTTTTATCGAACACCCAGGTCAAACAATCAGCTCTCCTCTTAGAGCAACCCCTAAGGATCTTATTTTTATTGTACTTAAGGAACATAATGACGAGCATAATTTAGTACAGGGGCTGCAAGAAATTTATTCTGATGCCATCACTGTGATTATTGTTCCACGACTAACCCGTGGAGCATCAGAAACCGCCTACCACGCTAAAGAGTATGTAAAAGATGATGAAGAAATTATTATTACTGATTCAGATCATTACTTTGATGGAAAGCTCTTCGAAGAGACAATACTCGAACATAGAGACAGAGATGATATTGCTGGTATTATCCCGGTCTTTATTCCGCCACACGACAATATTCCTCGCTGGAGTTACTCACTCACAGAAAAAGGAACTACCGATGTGCTTAAGGTTGGAGAAAAAGACAGGGCGCTTATGGAAGCAGGAGCATATGCGAATATTGGTGCATATTATTTCAGAAAGGCACGGCACTTTTTTGAACTTTTTGAAGAAATAGAGAGGGCAAATAAAATGTTCGGTGAAGAAGGTAAGAAGGAATTTTATGTTGCTCCGATGTACCAAGAATTACTTGAAAAAAAGATGTGTGTTAAGTGTGCTCTACTCAAAGAAGTCTGGGGGTTAGGCACACCAGCTGATCTAGAAACCTTTCTTGCAGAGGGTGGTAAAGAAATGCCATAATAAAACAATGGATACCAAGAATACTAAAAAACTAAACATTGTCATCCCTATGGCAGGAGGAGGGAGAAAATTTCAGGAAGCTGGGTACGCTTTCCCTAAGCCACTTATCGATATGCATGGGAAGACAATGATCGAAGTGGTGACTCATAATGTAAAACCAACCGAAGATCATACCTTTATTTTTATTTGCCAACGAGAGCACTACACAAAATATGACCTCCATAATATTCTCAAGAATGCTACTAATAATAAATTTGAAGTAACCCCTATTGTTGGGAAGACAGCCGGTGCTGCTTGTACTGTGCTCTGTGCAATACAATATATCGACAATGACAGCGAACTTATTATTGCCAATTCAGACCAAGTGATAGATTTTAATATGGATGATTTTTTGAAAACTGCAAGAAGTAAAAATAGTGACGGACTCATTATGACATTCCAATCAAATCATCCAAAATGGAGCTACGCAAGAGTGGGAAGTAATGGACTTGTCCTTGAAACTGCAGAGAAGAAAGTTATTTCAAATAACGCAACCGCAGGTGTTTATTATTTTAAACATGGAAAAGACTTTGTTGAGGGTGCAAAGAATATGATTCATAAAGGGTGTCACTATAATGGTGAATATTATGTATGCCCTGTATTTAATGAACTCATCCTAAAAGGTAAAAAAATTTATACATACCCTATTGATCAGGGTAAAATGCATGGTTTAGGAACACCAGAAGAAGTTAAGGAATATTTGGACAAGAAACAATAATGCAAATTCTTACTCACAGAGGACTCGATGTAGCACGTGACCACTATTTTACCGAAAGCTCGATAGAAGCGTTTACTGATCAGCTCATGAGAGGATATGGACTTGAGTTTGATATACGACTCACAAAAGATAAACAGTTAGTTGTGCTACATGATAGCAACCTAACACGAATCTCTCATGGAAAAGACACAAGAAACATAAGTGATGTCACTTTGGACGAATTAGTGACGGGAGAATTTGATGGATGCCACATCGCTTCACTGAGCACTTTACTGACTTGTATCAAAGAAAATCAGAAAAAGGGTCTATTTTCAGCTCTCCATCTAAAGCATTCCTGTCACAATAAAGAAACCCTTGATATTCTCCTTACACAATTACAAGGAATAGATCCTTCTAGTCTTATTATTTTTGATGTCACCATAGAAACTGCGCAATATCTCCGTTTGAAAAATAACGCGCTGAACCTTGCCCCTTCAGTTGCTCATCCCTATGATATCGAAAGATATAACAGTGTTACTGGAGGGACCTTACTTTCTATTGACCAAGTCACTGACAACAAAGAGCTTTTTACGTGGGTGTGGCTTGATGAATGGGACACTCAAGATAAAGATGGTGGGACAAAAAAGTTTTATACCCGTGAGGTATTCGACCACATACGATCTCTTGGTCTTAACATCGCCCTCGTCACTCCTGAGCTTCATGCGACCTCCCCTCACCTTCTTGGCGGAGAGTCTCATGCTGATGCAGCTACTCAAGAAACTCTTTTTAAGAGAATCGATGAAATTCTCACTCTGAGACCAGACGCGCTCTGTACCGACTATCCAGATATATTACAAGACAAATGTGTAGCACTCTTATGAAATACTATAAAAAATTATTAAAACTGATTCGGGTACTCAAAGAAAAGCAGACGGGGTATGTAGAGTTTTCACACTCGCGACCTCTCTATAGTAGCGAGTATCATTTGAAGTCCGACAAAGTAAAGATGAATAAAAAAATTGGCATTGTGATTCAAGGGCCCCTTGTTAAAGAAAACGACTTTACACTTGAAACAATAAAAATATACAAAAAAACTTTTTCACAAGAGACACATCTTATCGTTTCAACATGGAAAGGTGAAGATCAAGAGACGGTTAAAAAAATAAGGGCAACCGGCGCCATTGTACTTGAAAATGATCCCCCTCACCAACCAGGAATTAAGAATATTAATTTCCAAATTGTTTCTTCAAGAGAAGGGATAAGGAAGGCAAAAGAACATGGAGTAGAGTACGTACTAAAAACAAGAACAGATCAACGTATGTATGCTCCAAATGTTGAAGAATTCCTATGTACCATGATAGATCTCTTCCCTGTTGCTGAAGAATACACACAAGAAAGAAGGATAGTAGCCGTAAGTCTCAATACCTACAAGTACAGACCCTACAGTATCTCTGACATGATGCTCTTTGGTACACTCCATGATATGGAAAACTATTTTAGCCTCCCTGAAGATACACGATTAACACCAAATTTCCACAACATACAATCATGGTCACAAGAGAGGCTATGTGAAGTGTATCTTTCAACAAACTTCTTAGAAAAGGTTGGAAGGAAACTTACCTTCACTCTTGAAGATTCTTGGAGTGCCTACGCAAATAACTTTTGTATTGTTGATACTCAATCACTTGATTTATTTTGGTACAAATATGAGTACTGGAAGGAATACCAAGATCTTACCTACAAGGAGATGAAAAATAATCAAGAGTTAACATTTCGTGAGTGGGTTATTCTCCATAGGTCTCTTAACAACAAGGCAGGTGTTCCTGAAAAAATTATTGAAGGACAGTTTGGGAAAGTAATCACCGTGTAGACTACCATGTAAAGAGTTTTTTTACTGCATACCATACATACCTATAGTAATAGTTATCACGAATAAGTCGATGTGCAGGAAGTGTCGTCCACCCTTTTACATAAATATCATTATTAGTAACGCGACATGATGGCAAGAACCAGTATTTCGGCATGATAATTTTTTTGTCATGATACTTGTTCAAATATGCCGCCCACCAACTAAAACTCGAAGAGGAAATAACAATATTTTTACATAGTGACATGATATAAAAATCTTCATAATCCTTGTTCCCTTCAATAAAAATAGTATGTGGTGGCATTTCTCCTAAATATTTTTTCGCCATAGTAACATCTTCAGAAAAAACAATAATGTCCCCTTGTGGTGAAAGGTGAGTAATAGCATTTTTGAAATATTCTGGCTTCGGTGTATAGAACATAAGTGAAAGGGGGAGGTAATCACCAAGACGAACATGAAGTGCTGTTGCTTTTGAAAAATCTATAGCAGTGTATTTCTTCCTCACTTCATCAAACAATGATTCATTAAAAGAAAGCCATGAGAGCACCTCTTCTTTTTTGAAAAACTTATCAGTTTGGAAATATCCTTCGACATCAGTTCCGTCATGGATCCTTGTTGCCACTTCGTTAAACCCATGCTTATGAGCATCCTCTTTATACCGATAGCGTGGAGTAAAGCTACCGCACTTTTCATTGTGATCACGTAACACAAAAACGTCGTCCCCTTTCCATGGAGGACAATAAAATTGTGTATTAAGTCTTTTTGCTTGTGTCCTCAAAAACACATATTGAAAGAGTTGGTTGCCGAAACGGCCATACTCCCCGAGTTTACTAAAGGAAATCATTAGGAAAATTGTAACATAAATACCAATATCTGTACTAAAAAATACATAGTAGGATTCCCGTGTGTGTCAATTTCCATCAACCACTTAATATGATACTATTAGACCCATACTACCTCTTACCCATGAACCAAAAAGCTGATTTACGACTAAAAATAAGAGTATTCCTTTTCCCTCTTAAATCTAGAACTCGGTATGTTTTTGCACGCTGGTTAAAAAGAACTCTCGTGCGAAAACTTACCCTTCATCGTCCAAGCACCTACCCTTTTATTTCTGGTGATGCATTTAGGTCGCTTGCAACTCACATTCATGACGAATCAACAACGTTTGACCCCTCTTCTTTAGAAGACGGTGATGTTGTTTTTATTAATACCGACTACCTTAAGGATTTTTTTGAAACAAAACATCCACATATCAAGAAAAAATATATTCTCATCTCTCACAATGGTGATGCATGCATTACCCAGGATTACGAAAAATATTTAGGAGGAAATCTTGTCCACTGGTTTGCGCGAAATGTCGTCACTAGGCACGAAAAAATTACACCAATTCCAATTGGGCTTATGAACACCGCAATTAACAAGGCAGGTAAAACTTCCGATCTCCCTAAACTCATTAAAGCTACCCGGGGTACAAAAAAACAGACAGGAATATCTTTTGGTTTTTCACTATTAAGTGGCCATGAACGTGTGGAGTTAAATGCATTACTAAAAAAGCATCCTTTAGGTATTCATATTCTAGAGAAAAATCAGGCGATATATTTTGAAAAAATGAATGCGTACTCGTTTGTTGCATCTCCAGAAGGAAACGGTCCTGATTGCCACAGAACATGGGAAGCGCTCTATCTTGGATGTATTCCGATTGCTACTAGAAATGCATTTATTGATTACTTTAAGGAGCTCGCTATTCCAATTCTCACTGTTAATGCGTGGAGTGATGTGGAACACTTTGATGCAAAATTTTTAGATACTACCTACGAACAACTTAAGAAGGATTTGTACCACCCTGCCCTTTATATGGATTATTGGATGAATCGAATCCTCGCAGAAAGAAATAAAGTCTACTAACTTTTAAGTTCTGTTACAACTAGTGTAGGTGATATCCTTCACTATACAAGGTCTTGCCTTGCACCCTTACTTTTCCCCTTACTCTTTACTTGCTGTAAATAAACTTATTGAACTCACCTGTAAGTGGTCGCTCTGTTTCAAAGATGTAATCTTCTTTCTTAATGAAATCAATGTCCATTGATTTAAAGAAGAAAAATTTTCTTTGACGTGTCAAATAATTCCAAATGAAAAACTTTTTATCGCAGTTAACAATAAGTTTGTTAAAATATTCTTCTTGGTTTTCTCGGCCGATTTCAGAAATACAATAATTAGAAATAACAAGATCAAATTTTTCTCCTTGTAACGTAGCTAACTGAGAGCCAGGAATACTTCTTGCGTTTGACTGTCCAGTTTCCTTAAGGAATTTATTCTGTAGATTACTTGGTTCAGGTAAATCGACAATAGTATAATCAACAGCAATCCCCTTAAAAATATTTTTTATATAAAGACACAAGCCTCCGTACCCACCACCAATTTCAACTATCTTAAGTGATTCTTTCTTAGGGAACCATGCCTCACACTTACTTTTAATAAGAAGCGCATGATAGATATATCGGAGATTTGAAGGCGACATAGTAATGCCGTCAAAATCATATTTCACAGGATTACCGATCGCATCATTAATAGCAATAATATCCATGAAGTTCTTAGGATCTTCATTGAACTCCTTCTTAATAAGCTCCTTGTACTGCTTTCCAAAATTAACATCAGTATGTTCCAGTATATCCGTAAAATGAGTGTCACTCTTAAAATTTTGGAAGATCGAGCTATCACTCTCCAGATTTTTTAGTGATTCTGTATATCTTACATAAATGTCGTCTGTTTTCATTTTGTTGCAAAAATTAAGGATTATAGTCTCACTATGATACCACAAAAAATGTAAAATCTGTACCGAGTAAAAAGAACAAATAGGAGATACCTATTGCGCACGTTTTCGTAATGTAAGACTGAAATCAATGGTTCGTTTAATAAATTTATACTTATTTTTCCAACTCGTGTTCCATGATGAAACCCCTGCGAATCGTCTCCCAAAATGAACAGGAAACCGCTTCACATAGTAGCCATTTCTTTTTGCAAGAAGGTATGCATAGAGATCGAGAGAAAAGTCCTTTGGGGGGTTGTTCCATTTCTTTATAAATTCTCTTCTAAAAACATTAGGTTGAGCATTGATATCGGTAAGCATCGTACCAAAGAGAATACTTTCAAATACACTCATCCCGAATGTAAACACCACATCAAAAAGCGGACGACCATATCGTCTCCCTTTTACATAGAGTGGTTGTTCGCCTTTGTACTGCTCAAAGAGTGTGAGTGCTCGAAGCATATCTTCAGGTGGTGTCTGGAGATCTCCATGAGTCCATCCAATAACCTCCCCAGAGGACGTGTGGAGTCCTGTAGTAACAGCATTACCGTACCCAGCGTTTGGTTCCACGTGAACAACTGTAAGGAAAGGGTAAAGTGGTTTCTGTGACTCAAGCACTTCTTTTGTGTTGTCTTTGGATCCATCGTTGACAAGAATCACTTCGATATCATCTCTCCCTTCGAGAGCTTTTGCATATCTCGTAAGGAGGTGTGGGATTGTTTCCCCTTCGTTATAACACGGCACTACGATTGATAACTTTTTTTCTTGCATATACTACGATTCTATTTTTTAAACACCCAAAACTTTTGACCAACATAGTTAGTAATAACACTCACACCAGTTGCAATTGTAAAAGCAATTGTGATTGCGTATGGAAAAAGATAAAGTAATCCATGGTTTACAGAGACATTCAAGAAAAGGGAGAGAGTATAGACAACAATGAACCTTATCACATCTTTATTCACCTTTCTTTCACTCTTAAACGTCCATGACCGATTAAGAATGAAGGCAACAATCATCCCGAGAATATAGGATATCGTCTTTGCGATCGAAAGCGCCATAACAAGTCCAAGTAGCCGGTATGTCACGAAATCCGTAGCAACAGCACTTATCCCAACAATAATATATTTAGTAAGTTCTCTTTTCATCATATTATTTTCGTATAAAGGCACTTATTGTATTTCCATATACCGGTTCGATAAAGTCTTGACCATGAACAAATCCAAAGGTGGGTAAATTATCCGCTATTTTTTCTTGAAAAAATTCTTTATCATTCTTTGCCCTGTTAACAAGAATAACATTAATTTGCTTATTTTTATTAATTCTTGCAAGAGTCTCATGTACGGAAGATGAATCAAAACCGATGGTATTTCTGTATTCAGTTTCATGGCGCATTTCTTTGACAGAGTACCCGCTTAACACTTTTGCAAAATAAGAGTACCCATTTCCTGGAATATAATATGTTGATGTAGCAAGGCCTTCGTTTTTCATTTTCTGAAGTGCTACACGATAGTCAAAAGGAACCTCAGAGAGCACAAAATAATCTCCTTTGTGTTTTGCATTTTCGAGGTAGTCCCCTTTCCCCAGAGAGGGTGTATTATACTTTGGAATGTGTTTGAACTCATATACATTAAGCACAATAAGAGAAAGAAGGAGCAAAGTGACAACAATGTTCTTTCTTATCATACAAACAACTCCTGCAAGGATAGCAATAACAAGTGGCGCGATATACTCAGCCTGATATCTACCGTTTCCCCATAATATAGGTCGGATTGAGAAAAATAATACACAATACAGACCAACAAAGAGTATTGTTGGCAATATCGTATATACCCGCTTCCTCCAAAAATATATCGGCGTGAAAATAAGAACGAGTGATAGTATGTGAAATGAATTATATATGATTGCCTCAAAGAATCCACCATGTACTGCCACATATAACCTTTCTAGGAGATTTGCTCCCGCCTCAAGATTCATCTCACTATACCCTTCGCCTCTGTAACTTGCTGACGTTCCTGTGACTATGTTACCCACAACAACAGGCATAATCAATATAGCAGTAGGGAGGGATTGAAGGATATATTTTTTTATATCTTCAAGTTTTCTTTTTTGTACTAGAAGGTAATGAACAAAAAGAGGAACAAGTGCGATAAAACCAGAAACACGCATAAGTGTACTTACTCCAATAAGCATTGTTGGTCGCATGTAACCATCAACCTTTTCTTCTTTTCTCCCAAAGAAAATGATGATATATGTAACAAGTAGTCCTGTCCAAATAGAAAACTCGACAAGCAAACCAACGTGCCACATAACAGGAATAGTTCCTGCCACGAGCCCAAAAAGAAATGCATTACGCCTTCCTACTTTTTCTCGACTCACTAGATAAAGAAAAAACATAAGGCAAATTAGAGGAATAAACGATGCGATTCTAAAAGAGATATCGTGGAGTCCAAAAAAAGTACTTGTTAACCAGAGAGGAAAAAGACGAAGTGTTGGAAATGGTGAAGTATTCCCCCCACTTAGATACATACACATTCTTAGCGTAATAAAAACAAGTGTAAGTAAACTCGCTTGCCACCAGAAAGAAAGCTTCTTAAGTAAAAAATACACAGCAACCAATCCCAACACTAAAAGAAAATTAGTATCAAAGACTAAAGCAACAAAAGGAAGTGTGTCGAAAATGTGTGTATGTTGAGTAAGTAGCTGTACAACATGTGTTGCGTAAGTAACAGATTGTTGTGCATGGTAAAAATTATCACCATTCATAGGAACAAGGAGCTCCCGGAAAGAGAAGGCTCCCATAAGCAAGATATACAAGAGAATAATAGAAACGTCGCTTATAGTAATGGTAACTGACTCGTTATATTCTCTGATTCTATTTCGATAAAAAAAGAGTGTGAGGAAACACCCTGCAAGAACAAACGAGAGTAGTAGGTTTGTCGTGAATCCATAGTGTGGCAATGTAAAAAATCCAAAAACACCGTAACTCCAAAAATAACAAAAAGAAATAATCTCAATCCAATTAAATGATACTGTAAGGAGTTTTCTTGTATCCGAAAATAATGAATAGAATTTTTTTATCATCTTATTATTTAGCAGATGAAAAATAACGACACCATTTTTCATCCGAGAGTTTTCCAATAGAAAATAAATATTCCTTTAATTCATAGTCATATAAGTCAGCTGGCTTCCCCCATCCAACATAAAGATCAACATCGAAGATAACACTTTTCTTACCAAGTTTTTTAAGAAAGATAGGCATTGAATCGACGTAGTACTCATTGTTAATTTTATAATTCTCCTTTTCCATGATGTGGAAAGCGTCGACGAAATCTTGTGCTCGTCTAAAGAAAAAAGTAGCCACGACTGCATGGTCAAATCGCGGAGTCTCGGACACCGGAACTTTCACGGACATGGTGTCGATTGTAATCTCGTCTTTGTGCAATTTTATCCAGCCCCATGATTTTGGCGATATTTCAAGTAGTGGATCGTCTGTGAATGTCCATACAATGGCGTCGACCGTCTTATCTGCTATGAGCGCTTCATATTTTTTTACATCATAGACAAACGCGTTATCACATGCAGCGATAAAGAGGGAATCTTCCGGCTTTACATGAGACATTGCAAGCATGCACGTGGAGGCCTGCCCAACAGGATTCGTATCAATAATAACTTCTGCACGAGGAACAGTATTTGTAATAAGTGTATCGATGGCGTATTGCGTAACATGCTCTTCTCGAACAATGAAGATCCATCTGTCAGCAACAGGCATCGACTCTATCACTTTAAGTATCATTGGCTTACCTGATACAGGAATAAGTGGTTTCGGGAGAAGATATCCCACATCTGCAAAGCGGGTCCCCTTCCCTGACATTGGAATAATATTGACTCTCATAGATTGTTCATAAAGTAACCCTCCCAATAATCATGTGACTTTTTAAAATGTTCAGATGCTTCGTCATAAGGAATTTTTACCTTATCCTCTCTTTCTCTTGGTATCGATGTTTCTCTGTTTTCTTTATTATACTTTTTTGCAAAATATCGTGCCCACCCTTCGAATTCTTCTAAGTCTTCTGGTGTTCCCCACTGCATAAAACGCTTCACTTCTGGTACAAAAATTTTCTTTCCATCACGAAGATAGAGGTAATACAACATACTTGTATACTGCTCACCACTAATTTCAATATCCGAATTCATAAGCTCTTCTGAATATTTTTTGAACTCTTTACCATTACTAAAGTAATACGCACCCGCTGAATGATGACTCTTTGTTGGGTCTTCGGTAAAAGAGTGCTTTTCCTTATAATCAAGCATCACCCCTTCAGAATCTGCCAAGATCCCACCATACAGTTGTTTACGCAACAGATGCGGATGAAACCCTGTATAACTTGGCACCGCTCCCGCATAATTTTTTTCTTTTACCTCTTTTACCATTTTTTCGAGATCAAACTCCATTGCATAGTCACAGTAGCTCACAAAAATTTCATCATCATCATTAATATACGGAAAAGCGAACGTACTTGCGTAGACTGGACCCCTCCCTTGAGCTTCGATAGGGATAATAACTGCACTTGACGAAAGAGAAAGGAGTGTCTCTTTCATATTCGTAGTGGATAGGTGATCATTATTACAGATAAAAATAAAATCATGCCTCCCAGGAAACATCGAAATAATATGCTCGATTATCGGTTTTCCGTTAACCTTAATAAGTGGTTTTGGTGGGATATATGACACATCCCTGAAGCGCTTCCCTTGACCTGACATTGGAATAATGATTTTCATGATTTTTTGGTCCTAGTACTTTATATAGAAAGTTAGTGTATTAGGATATATACTACTAAAAAATAAGGAACTATGCTAATTATCATTCATCGCGTCAATACAATAGAAACACTTAAAGAACTCCCTAATTCGTACGGTGTAGAAATCGATGTTCGGGGGTATGGCAACCAAATGCTCCTTACTCATGACCCGATAGATGATCCAAGTAAGCACGATGAGCTTGAGGCGTATTTGCGAGTCTTTGCAGATAAAAATATGGAATTTGTTGTCTTTAATATGAAGGAAGCTGGATATGAACAACGAGTAATTGATCTAGCTGCTCAGTACGGTATTCCAAAAGAAAAATACTTTTTACTTGATGTTGAATTTCCATACCTCTATCGTGCCACACGTAAAGAAGGGATACGAGAAATTGCAGTGAGATACAGCGAAGCTGAACCGATAGAAGCAGTTGAGGCACAAATTGTGAATGGGAGACCTCTGCTTGATTGGGTGTGGATTGATACTAACACTATGCTTCCGCTTAACGACACTATTGTAAAGAAACTCTCTCCTTTCAAAACATGTCTCGTGTGTCCTGAACGCTGGGGAAGACCAGAAGATATTGACGAGTACGCAAAGAAGATACAATCGCTTAACATGAAACTAGATGCAGTAATGACATCGCTCGCCACCGCACCAAAATGGGAACAATATT
>CAZNVC010000003.1:0-36287 GCA_964576685.1 uncultured Candidatus Saccharibacteria bacterium | reverse complement strand
TATTTCTCCAATAAACGCTTTCTATACTTCTCCTGTTCCATCCCTCGTATTGAATCAGCTTCTTTTTGTGATATGTATACTGGAGTTAGGTTATGTGCTTTCATATTTGTCAAAAGAAACGCAAAAGCAATGAGATTCTCTTCGATACAATGTGCTTCTTTTTTAGTGGTGTTATAAATAATCTCACCGGCTGTTGTAATAACAATTTTTGCAGAAGCTGTTACATCATCAGTAACAACAATATCCTGACAAAATACCGTGAGATCAGGAAAGAGAACATAATCGTTACTATTTTTAAAAATATTTAGATGGTTACGAACAAAATCAATAAGAAAAGGAGTTCTACTCATGGAACGAGTATCATGTTCATGATAGAGAGTTCCTGACGGATAATCAGTATCCGTGAAACCGAAATATTTTTTTATTCTAGTATTTACCTCCTCATGCAATTCCATTGCTTCCTTAAGAGAAGGAGCAGACACTACAACGCCATGATTTTTCATAAAAATTACTTTTGGTCGTGAAGAAAGTTTTCTGACTTTTTCTAAGAATAAATGAGTGAGATGATACCCGGGTGTTGCGTAGTCAATTGAAAGATAAGAGATATGCGTACCAAGAAAAAGAGTCTCTGCCATCATTTCAAAAGCAGTTGAACAAGCAAACATATTTACATATGCAGAGTGAGAGTGAATAACAGCTTCCGAAAGCAGAGCGTGAAATCCAGTTTCTATTGAAGGTCGCCCTTGTACTTGCTTGTGAACGGTTGAAAGAACGAGTTCGCCACTTTCCTTCTCCCCTTTGTCATGAAGAGGTGTCGTGTAAAAATATTCCTTAATAGTTAAATATGAAAGTGGCACAACTCCATCGTTTTCTTTCATATGAAGAATTCTTTTTCCTGATGCTTTAATAAGCATGGTACCATCATCTACCTTAAGTGAAATGTTCCCCCCTGTCCCTGGGAAATAAGCTTGATGTGTACCAAGAACATCCACGACGTTATCGAAATGATTACGCATCATACTCTTTGAGCATTAATAATCGAAACATGTACAACACAACAAATAACTGCATCACCCCATGGTAACCTTCTTCCCACACTGGCGCCTTTGAAGAAAGATCATCAAGTTCTGGGAGTAATTGCTCTCCAATTGCCGAAATAGTTTCTGCGTCAGCATAGCCGTGACACTTAATACGCTGTTTGTCATCATGAATCACATAATCAATAGAGAAGTAAGGTGCGAGCGCATCTAAGAGAGGCTCCATATAAATATCATTTGCACAAGTAATGAAAAGAGAAGGAGAAAGAATAACACCCTCCTCTCCGATGAGTTTCCCCAGAGAAATATCATTACGAAGCGAAAATACGATATCAGCATGCTTCTCTTGTACAGCAATAAACTGGGCACTATCGTCTTTTCTTTGATCAAGAATAGTAAGTATTTGCTCTTTCGTGTATCCCCTCTCTTTAGAATCACGAAGTATTTTCCAGTGGAGACGTACCTGATCTTCTGGTGCAATATAAATTTTTAAATCAAACGCTTTACGTGAACTCTCCAAAAAGAAGGTGTGGAGTCCTTCGAAAATTACCAGACGTTTTGCATCAAATACTTTTGGTTCCGTGAAAGTGCCAGTTGTGTGGTCATACTGTCTTCGAGTAATAGCCCTCCCCTGTTTCAAAGCATAAATATTGTTAATGTCAGCATGGAGTTCGTTAGCAAGAGGATCGAGTTGTGTATACTCCTGCCAATTTTTACTCCCCCTTTCCCACTTATGCATATCATCTCCGGTCACTACAGTCGTATTATGAGATGAAAAAACATGAGTAAGTAGCTCCGTCAGTGTCGTCTTACCACTTCCTGAATCGCCGGCAATACCAAGCAAGAACGGCTTATAATATAGTTTGTGTTGTGTGTAAAAAGAAACACCATGTTTATAGAGTATATAGATATTAAGAAGCAGTGTTCCTTGTAATAAAGTAAACACAAGCGGGACAATCATGTCCATCGGTAATCCAAAACGTTCCCCAAGAGTATTGATTGATTGCACTGACGAGATAGAGTGAACACTTGGAGCAAAGACAGAAAAGAAATCAGAATCTTTCACAACCGCAAAGTATACAAAATACATACACGACAACAGATAAAGAGGGAGCCATGAACGCCACGGTTTTTGAACATAAAAGTACACCGCAAAAGGAATTACCCAAAAATACCAACCTTGTCGTGGAGGAATACAGAGAAGAAGAATAAAGAAACTAAATCCAAGGAAGGTCATGAGTACATTCCTGCTATAGCGTCTGAGTGTAGCAAAATAAAAAAGGAGAAGAAGGACAGCCCCAGGAACCACATACACAACAAGACTTTGATTATAGTGAAGCATGAGATCAAACACTTTAAACTCTTCTTTAGTTTTAAATACCATCTCAATAAATCCTTCAGTAAAGAGCACATGAGCATTAACTATAAAGAAAACAATACATGGTACTGTAAGCTTAATAAGTGAATGTATGACATTTTTTCTTTCTTTAAGAAGGTAAAGTGCTATGAAGGGAACGATAATCACCATTCCTGTTTTTGTTGCAAGCGCACAACCAAGGAAAATAAGCGCAAGATAATCTCGCTCTTTAGTGAGATAGTACAAAGAGGTAAACAGGAAAAAGATCGGAACTACATCAAGTTGCCCATGAATATAACTAATATAGAAAAGAACTGGGGACATCCAATAAAGAATGAGTACTTCTTTTTGGAAACGCTTAAACCATGCAATAAGGATGCAAAGTATTCCGATATCAGCAAGTAAAAGTGGTGTACGTAAGAGAAGAAGATCGATATGACTGATTGCGGTATGTGTACTCTCGGTAAGTAATCCAAATAGTGCAAATGGTGCACTCATAATGAGAAGCATTCCAAACGGATACGGAAACGAAGTAACATTCCCTATTTCCTTAAAATACTGATATGGATTCTCTGTTGGATGTAACGTGAAGTAATGTATAAATGGAATGAAGAGTTCGGTTGCAAAATTTGATGCCAAAAAAAATCCTACAGCTATTTTTAGAAAAAGTGGAATATAAAAAAATGGAGAAGAAAAGACATCATGAAAGAACTCTGCAAAAAAAGAGGTTTCTTTTTTAGGTAACTTGAAAGGCTCTGATGTTATGATTTCGTGCTCCATCGATATCTTTTTTACTGTCGTCTCCAATCATTACCACATCTTTTGGATGCAGCCCCATTTTCTCTAATGCATATGAAAAGATGAGCGGATCTGGCTTTTCTACCCCTGCTTCTTCCGAGGTAACTACAAAGTCAAAAAGTCCAGATAACCCTAATCTCCGTATCTTACGAAATTGTATGGATGCGGTCAAGTCGGTGATAATGCATAGTATAATGCCATGTTTTCTACATTCGTCAATGAACTGCCTCACCCCTTCTCTTAATTGCATCTCTCCCATAAATGCATCCCAATACACTTCTTCAAGGAAAAGACTTTTGTCTGTGTCTGTTCTCTTAAGCATCTTCTCTAACATATACTGCACATACAATAATCGTGAGTGACTCGCTGCCTGATGCTCAGTTCTTAGCTTGAGTGCGTTCTGAGCTTCTTTGTACAACATAAGAAAATCTTCAAACGGTAACGGCATAACGGTAGAGAACTCTTGATATAGCGCCTGTAGCCCCTTTTCGTGACACGGCTGATAGCGATACATCGTATTATCAAAATCAAACAAAATACCCTTTACCTCAGAAAAATCAAAATCTTGAAAAATGGTCATATCACAATTAAAAGCAATAAAGGGAATCGATAAAAGTTCCCTTATTATATCACCTCATACAGAAATTGAAGATTTTACAAAGCTGGTAAAGTAAGCTATCCTTAATACTACTTACTACATGGAACGTTTCGATAAAAAAACAATGAACGTATACTCTAAAGAGTATGACATGCTACTTGAAAAAGAAATTAACTGCTGGAGCAAATATGCATCTGGAGATAACCATGTGAGCAGTTTTGAGGATGTTAAAAAGACGTGCCCGTATTTAACGTACAGAAAAGGGACAGTTGAGATGGAGTTAGGGTATATAAAAAAATTGGGAAACAATATCTCTATCCTAGAACTTGGAAGCGCTGACGGTTGGTTAACTAATGAAATATTGAAATTAGAAAATGTTAAAGATATCACCTCAATTGATATCGCTCTTGGAAGCAATAAAGAGAAATATAACGATCGAGCACTCACTATACAAGGAGATCTTAATAAAATTGACAAAATTGACTTTAATCAAAAATACGATTGTATAATAACCCACGGGACATTACATCATCTAGTTGACCCAAAAAAAACACTAGAGTATTGTATCGATAATTTGCTTAATCCCAATGGAATTATAATCATCAATGATTCCTGGATATTAAACGCTACACAGCTTAAACTTGATGCTTTTTTTTATGCGCTTTTCAATAAAACATTAAAGCTCGTTTTCACTCACCCGCGACATGCTATAGTGAACTTTTTTTCAATTCCAAAGATAATAATGAGTAAAGAGTATGCTGCAAAAATAATACATAACCACGACATTTCCCCTTTCGAATCAATTTCTTCTGCTGATGATTACAAAGATATCTACTCACGAAATGATGTTGAGGTGCTTCTTTTTAAAAATCTTGCAGCTCTTGGCGGTCTGCAAAATAGTTGGGGTAAATCTCCTGCAATCATAAAAAATGTACTACAAACATTTGATAACTTTCTTATTAAGAAAAAAATTCTTACTGGAGATATACATATCTGTATTATAAGGAAGAAAATTGTCGAGCATAGTAAACGATGATACTATCTTTATATGAATAAACACTTAGCTGAACTAGAATCAAAAACCAAGGATAATCAAATCTGGGGGAACTATGACCATCTCTATGATTGGACCTGGACAGATAGACCTGTTCTTATACCATTACTTTCTGATGACAATAAACAGAAGCGCAGAATGTTGCCTGTTAGTCTTGATGTGACCGCTGGTGTTATGGTGCGGGATTGGGTAGTGGCAAAAAAACTAAAAGACATCGGAATAAAAAGAGTGCTTGATGTTGGTAGTGATACAGGTCACTTCATGGCAGTTCTTAAATATTATGGAATAGAAGCTGTGGGAATAGATACAAGTAAAAAAGCGTGTGACCTAATAAAATCGAAAGGTCAGAATATATGTTATAACATTGGCATACAAACACTCATCACCAAACCGCTTACTGATTTTGATTGTATAACCTGTATGAATATCACCAATGCGAAGTGGCAGGATGAGGAGCTTAAAACTAATTTTATTCGCTGGATAGAAGACAATTTTAAGTATGCGGTACTTTCAGATACAACACATCAGGATAAAAAATGGCACGGTTTACAATGTGTGCATGATTTTAATTTTTTACCAATATACTGCTCGCCAATTGTTACAAAAATAACACGGTATTGTAGAATAGAAAAAATTATCAATTACACGTGTATACAAAAGTTATACGTAAAAAAATAAGTAGTCTTATACGTACACAACACCACCGTTTTCCATATCTGCATCCATCGTGTCTAACCCAGAATAATCAAATCCTTTTAAACGAAAATTGACCCAATTATTAAAATAAGGTCTATCATTACTTACCAAACCTGCTAATGCGCTAATACCGCAACCAACATCAATAAATACTGCTTTGTTATTTTCTTTTAATTTTGACAATATAGCCATCTTCGAAATACCTATACCTACAAGATAAATATCAATATCTGGAGACATCTGCTCACAGATAGACTTGTAAACAGTTTCTACATCATTTGTTGAACCACGCTCTGGAACTGACACATAAGAGTCAAAATGATCACGGCCTACATATGATCTATATTCTTCATGCTCTAGTAATTTTTTTATAATGTTTATTTTATTGTCAGCACCAATAATACCAATCTTGTAAGTATTATTAAAAATCTTTCTACTTGAAACAAGCGCATAAATACATTCGAAAGGGATTTCAGAAAAAACATCATACCCGTAAATCTTTCTAAAAATACTAGGCATGTCTTTATACATCTCTATATGAATAGAATCACAACCAAGAAGACCCTGCTTAAAAATAGAAATATACTCCTTGGTTGGTTGTTTGCCTGTTGTAAAATGACGAGATGCAGTATTCCCTTTGATTATCCCTCTTAAAAAATTCGCTTCCCCGTCACTCACCCGAACAATGGTGTACCCCTCTTTGCTTTTTATTTTTTGGGTGATTGTGTCCCACAACGTATCGTAGTATGACTGCAATGGTTTTTTAATTAATCGTAAATTACCAATACTATACTGAAGCTGTAGTGAATTTTTACTATCATTACATCCGTCAAGCAGAAGGAATTCTTTCTTGTACTGGGCATAAAAATCATCGTCTGAAACTAGACGAAAGTAGCACTCTTTGGCGATTACTATTTTCTTCCCCACTTTTTTAAGTATTGGGTACTTTTTTAAATTTTCTAAAAATGTTGTCATTGTTGTAGTAGTGTAACCAAGTCCGGCTTAGGAAAACCATTACGAGTATACATCATATTATTGGTAAAATATTTTTCGACAAATTCGTTAAAGATAACGCAATACCCTCAATACCATCTTCAACAACAACACCACCCAACAGAGTGTTATCGAGATCTAAAATTAAGCATTTCTTCATTATAGTATTCTAATTTAAAAGCTAGACAGAAGCAATACAAGACAACTTTCATGGTCACCAGAACATGAAACATTCTCTAACGTTTACACGTCCACATTAACTTTTTTTAGAAATCAGATAATTCCCGATCGCTAAATATTGTAACCCCGATAATTCAAATGTACGTAACGCATCGTACGGCTTTTCAACATTTGGTTCACCGTGCAGATTAAAACTAGTATTTAAAATACCTCCAGATTGAGTGAGTGTCTCATAGTGAGATATAAGAGAATGGTATTCTTCATTTACATCCCTGCTGACAACTTGTGGCCTAGAAGTGAGATCATATGGGTGAAGTGCGGCGATCAGTTCTTTGTGGGCCCTTGGTTTGGAGTTAAACGTTATTGCCATAAACTGTGCATTAACATCTTTTTTCATCTCAAGATAATCATGCACACGTTCCTCTTTTACAGAAGTAGCAAAAGGCATCCAAAAATCTCTACCCTTAATCATTTCGTTGATAATTTTAACATTATCTCTGGATGATGGGTTCGCGAGAATTGAACGGTTTCCAAGTGCTCGTGCCCCCCACTCTGCTCTCCCCTTAAATCTTCCGACAACACCATTGTTAGCCAGTATTTCTGCTACTTTTTTCTCAATTTTTTCACCCTTGTGAGGATCAAAGTAAGATACCGTACATTGTTTACAAAAATCATAACTATCAATTTCCTTCTTAATTTCAACATCAGAATAGCTTGAACCGAGGTAAAGATTCTTTATCATCTTTAGCTTTTTCAAATCATGACCATGTAATTGTGCATATCCATACACAGCATTACCTATCGCCAAAGATTCATCTCCACACGAAGGACAAATAATCAACGAATTCACTTCTGGCATATTCGCCAACAACTGATTTGCTTTTACGTTCATGAATACGCCACCACCAACAGCGATATCATTACATGAATACTTTTGAGTAACAGCTTTAACCATTTCTACAATTATTTCTTCTGTTAATTTTTGAACACCATATGCAAGAGAGTCAAATCTAAACCTAAGAAAATCATTGACTAGTAGATGTGATACTGCTTGCCGTGTGTCTATAGAGGAAACGATTGTCATGCTCTCTTTATCAAACCATATATATTCCTTAAGTTTTTGATAGACTTTTTCTCCTGATGTTTTTTTTGCATAAGGAGCAAGACCCATTACTTTAAACTCATGCTCAGTTCTAGACATTCCCAAAAACTCAACCACAGAGCCATACAATGATCCTATAGAGTTGGCGTTTGGTATTCTCTGTAAGACTTTAATGTCACCATTTTCAAAAAGATTAATAGATCCTGAGGAATCATCTCCTTGTCCGTCAAGCGTAATCACGATCCTTCTCTTTGTATCCGTAAAAAAGGGAACAGTTGCCCATGCATGTGCAAGATGGTGGTGTATGTAATGGAGCTCGGCACCAGGAAATATGTGCTGTAAATATTCCTTTGTTTTTGATTCTGCATTACCATTTTTTAGCAAGAATTTTGTTATATTGAACACTCTACGTAACTGAGCTATTAATGGAAACTTAATGCCTATTGCTCTCGTAAAATATGATTCTTTAATGAACCCCATCTCGGCTCTATATTTTTTATTATCTTCTATTGTAGAAAATATTTGTGAACTATAACTCACCCCGTCAACAAAAACATGTTTGAAGGTCTGTATGTTGTACTTAGATTTTATATATTCTAACGAAAGATGTGGAAACCCAAAATGCTTTTTTTGTCTACTTAAACGCTCTTCTGACATTGCCTCAATAACCTCCCCGTCCTTGATAAGAACAACAGTGGAATCATGACCATAGTGAACACCGAGAATCAAATTATTCATACATTATAAAGATATTGGACCATTATAACACTTAACACATGGTTAAACGAGCAAAAGCAACTAATATGTTATAATTCCTAAATATCTTACGGAAAATAACTTTTGCCTTATAAGTTTTTAATTTAAACCATGAAAACATTTAATGAAATTGTCACTGAAATTTTAAAAATAAAGGAATCTGATATTAAAGATTCTTTGTCCCCTGATGATGTACCTGAATGGGACTCTATGAACTATCTTATGCTTGTTGCGGAATTAGAAGATAATTTTGCTATATCATTTACTATGGACAATATCGTCAACTCTAAAACTCTGGGCGATGTACGAAAGGTTGTTGAATCTAAGATGTCTAAATGATTACACACAATGAAACCAAATGATCTGTCGATAGATGAGATATTTATTGGTCAAGAATATACTTTTGATCATATGTTCCAAGAAGAAGACGTTTTACATTTTGCCAAAATTAGTGGAGACCACAATCCTTTGCATATAGACAAAAAATATGCGGAACATACAATGTTCGGAAAGAGATTGGTTCATGGATTACTTATCGGTTCACTTTGTTCTAGGTTGGTTGGCATGCATTTACCAGGAAAAAGATGTTTATATGTATCGCAGAATTTTTCTTTTAAAAACCCCCTTTTCATTGACGAGAAAGTTACCGTGTGTGGTAGAGTAGTAAAAAAAAGTAACTCTACTGGTTTGGTGTATTTAAAAATAGACATCCTCAGAGACAGCGATATAATCATTCGTGGCGACGCAGTAGTCAAAATTATATGAAAGAGAAATATACAGGTAAAGTAGTTGTCGTTTCTGGATCTTTTGGGTACGTAGGTTTTGCAATAACAAAAGAACTTGCCAATAAGGGGTTTATTGTTGCTGGGTTATATAATAAAACAAGCAAGGAAACAATACAACAAAAAATTTCTGCCTTAACAGGTGATGGTCATAGATTTTATAGGTGTGACATAAATAACGAGGAGGTGGTTGCTGAGACTTTAGAGGTAATAGAAAAAGAAGTGGGCCCCATCTATGCGTGCGTACACACTGCTGGCGAAGTCCCGATACAAAAAAAATTATTCACCTTAACAGGTCACGAATTTAATGAACAAATTACATTAGGTATACGAGGTAGCTTCAATTTTTTGTCACACTGTTCCAGAAAAATCAAAGATGATAAAGGTGTCATCATAGGCATCACCACCGCTGGTGTCGTTACAGAAGAAAATACAAAACCAAGAGGAGTCTATAGTGTCATCAAATACGCATTGCAAGGGATGCTTGTATCACTGAGAGATGAACTAAGAGGTTTTGGGGTAAGAGTGTACTCGGTGGCACCCGGGGTACTACCGTTTGGACTCAACAAAGATACACCACGTGGTTTTATTGAGCTCTATAAACAGAGTAGCCCAACTAAAGATATTGCAACCGCAGAAGATATTGCAAAAGAAGTCGTGTTCTTGTGTAAAGAAGAATCTAAACATGTAACAGATATGACAATTCTTATTGCCCCAGAAACCGGTAGCGCTCACAACCATGTTATTTAATTCTTACTCTTTTATACTATTTTTTATATTTGTCACTACGTCGTACTATCTCCTACCTTTTAGATATCGATGGTTGTTCTTATTACTTGCCAGCTGTTACTTTTATATGGCCTTTATACCAAAGTATATAGTGATACTTGGTGCAACTATTTTGGTAAATTATTTTGGTGGTATAGGACTAGATCATGTGAAACATACACAAAAGCGAGCATTGCTTTTTACTGTGCTTGTCATCTTAAATATCTCAACTTTGGGATTTTTTAAATATTTCAATTTTTTTGCTGAAAATGTAAACACACTAGCTCATTTTTTGCATTGGAACTACTCGTTGTCATTCCTATCGATCGTATTACCTCTTGGACTATCTTTCCATACATTCCAATCGTTAAGCTATATTATTGAGGTGTATAGAAATGCTCAAAAGGCAGAAAAAAATATCATCATCTTTTCTTTATATGTGATGTATTATCCTCAGTTGGTAGCAGGACCAATAGAGCGACCACAAAACCTACTTCCACAATTTCATAAAAATCATACTTTTTCCGTCGATGAAGTTTCATATGGACTTAAACTTATACTCTGGGGATTCTTCAAAAAAACAGTTGTAGCGGATTCTTTGGCCGTTGTCGTCGACTCAGTGTATAGCAATCCACAAGGGTTTAATGGTCCTACTTTGATTATGGTAATGGTACTTTTTGCTATACAACTTTATTGTGATTTTTCCGGCTATTCAGATATAGCAATTGGGACATCAAGAGTAATGGGAATAAAGCTTATGGCGAATTTTAGGCAACCCTATTTTTCGACATCAATTGTTGAGTTTTGGAAACGATGGCACATATCACTCTCTTCATGGCTTAGAGATTATCTGTATTACCCGCTCGCAAGAATATCTAGGAAACCTAAAAAAATATACTTCCATATTTCAACTGTTATAACATTTCTCTTAAGCGGACTTTGGCACGGGGCTTCATGGAACTATGTTGTTTGGGGTGGTATATTTGGGGTGTATATAATTTCTGGTGAATTAATTGATAACCTGGTGCGACCTTACAGATATTTATTTTCTTGTATTACTACAAAAGTAAAAAAATTATTTTCTGTTTTTTTAACATTCTTCTTGGTGTGCTTTGCATTAATTTTCTTTCGTGCGAATTCACTAGAACAAGCTTTTTACATCAGTACCCATTTACATGTGGGGTTGTATGATTTTATTGTCAATAGTTACAACTATCACACGTGGAGAAATCTTTTTATGCTCTACGACATTGGAGGACTCGTAAAGTATGATATAAGCATTGGACTCGTCGGCTCTCTCTTTGTTTTGCTGTATGACTTACAAGAAACAAAGGTACCGTTTTGGGAAACACTTCAGCAGAAACCATGGTATGTAAGGTGGTCTGTATATTACACACTCATTCTGCTCGTTTTTACTTTTGGTAAGATTGGTTCACAACACTTTATATACTTTCAATTCTAATTATTATGAGAAAATTTTTTATTAAAATACTGTTACTAGCGCTTCCATTTGCAGTACTTTTATCTTTTCCTATAACAATATACTATCTTGCTGGAGAATTTATTTCTGGTGATGATGCAATCAAAATACAACAAAAAGATCCAGCGATTATATATGGAAAGGCCTATTCCGATGAGACATCGTACATAAAAGTTACGCTGTTACAAAGCATGAAACCAGACGTTGTCGCTCTTGGTAATTCAAGAATACTTACAATGAGAAGAGAGTTTTTTGATCCTACTATCTCATTTTATAATGCAGGGGGAACGACTCCGGATATAACTTCTTTCAGAAAATTTCTCACCGAAACAAAAATTCATCCGAAAATTATTATCATGGTTGTAGAGCCTGCCCATTTTAATCCCCTGTTAAAAATAAATACCAATCAAAATAGCCCTTTGTATACAAAAGAAAACTATGTACTGTGGTTAATAAATACAATAAACCACACATGGTTTAGATTTTACCAAGACTATGTTAATAAAAAAATAGACATAGAAAAAATAACCAAAGACCGTACACAATCAATAGGAATTAATGCCATCATGACAGGGAGTGGTACACGCTATGACGGTAGTCGTAGTTATGGAACACAGTACAATGATATCCGTGTAACAAAAACACTCATAGATAACGAAGTTAAAAATATTACTAGTAAAAAAGACACTGAAACACCCCAGACTGTTTCTGGTGACGCACTTATAGAACTGGATAGGTTCCTCGAGTTATGTAAGAATGAAAATATTTATGTCATTGGTTATATACCACCAACACCAGAAAGAATTATCAAAGCGTACCATTCCCAAAAACAATATAACTACATATTTGAGACGTATGACAAGACTCTCCCGATATTTAAAAAATACAATTTCCAATTGTTTGATTTTTACTCATTGAAATCACTTAACGCGGATGAAAATGAAGCGATAGATGCTTCTCATACGAGCGAAAAAGTGATGGTGAGAGCCCTTATATATATGTCAAAAACAGATTCTGTACTTAAGAATGTGCTATCAAAAAACCTTAATACCATGCTTATTCACACTACAAACAAAAATAATGTTTTACAATAAAAATCTTTCAATCTTATCCAAAACTTGCTACTATAAGGCGATATGAAACAAATTCCACTTTTTAGACCATCATACGACAAGCGAGAACTTAATGCACTCAAAGAGCCATTCGAGAACGGCTGGCTCGGGCTCGGACCAAAAACAAAGGAATTTGAGGATAAGTTCGCAGCATATGTTGGATCAAAATATGCAAACGGCCTTAACTCGGCAACATCAGCACTCCACCTTGCCCTTTCGCTGTTTAATATTAAAGGGAAGGAAGTGATTACCACCCCTTTTACTTTTGTTTCTACCAATCATGCCATCCTGTATGAGGGAGGTATTCCTGTTTTTTGTGATATCGAACCTGACACCCTCAACATCGATCCAACCAAAATCGAAGCACTTATCACAAAAAATACTGTAGGGATTATTTGTGTTGATTACGGAGGACACCCTTGCGATATGGACGCAATTAATAAAATTGCAAAGAAGCATAAACTTTTTGTGCTCGAGGATGCCGCCCACTCATGTGGATCAAAATATAAAGGAAAGATGGTTGGGTCACTTACCGACATCACGAGCTTTAGTTTCCATGCTGTAAAAAATCTTGCAACAGGTGATGGTGGAATGCTCACCTACGACAAAGCAACATGGGACACAATCCTTAGAAAGCGACGCTGGCTTGGTATTAGTAAAAGCACCTTTGATAGAAATATTACCAAGAAAGGGTACCATTGGTACTATGAAGTTGAAGAGCTTGGTTTTAAGTATCATATGAATGATATCAATGCTGCGCTTGGTATTGTGCAATTAGAAAAACTTAATAAACACATTGAGAAGAAGCGCGCTATTGCCAAAAAATACACTGAGGCACTTAAGGGACTTGAGTGGCTCTCCACCCCTGTTGAGAAACCTTACGCATGGAGTTCGACACATAACTATGCAATTCAAATGGACGAGTCGATTCGTGATATTTTTGTTGAATACATGCTTGCAAAAGGAATTAGTGTCGGTATGCATTATATTCCAAACCATTTATACAAAATGTATAAACCATACTACCGCAAGCTCCCTATTGCTGAAAGTGCTTGGAAAAAAGTGGTACTTCTTCCTATGTTTCCACAACTTACAAAAGAGGAAATTACCTATATTATAGCGACGGTTCAAGCATTCAAGCCGGAAGCATCAAAGAAAAAGAAGAAGTAAGTATGACTAAAATTGCTTTTGTTTGTCTTGGTTCATACCATATTGCCTCATGGACAAAGGAGCAAAATTTTGCACGTCAATCAGCATACTCTATAGCGCTTACACAAGCCCTCTTTCTTGCTGAATTAGAGGAAACCAAAAAAAAGAACATAGAATGTGATTTCTTTATTGCTGAAAATACTGTCTCTAGTCCTGTACAGATTATTGAAGAACTACGTGAACAGTTTGCCCATCCACGCATACACGATGTACTTTACCTTAACAATAACAATGTTGGATCAAAGAGTAAGGGTGCGGGCGAATATATGATGTGTGATGCTGTAATCAAAAAGCACAAGGCTACACTTGAAACCTATGATTGGATTATCTACTATACACTTAGACAGACCATAGTTGCTCCGATACTTCTCCAAAAAATTACTGACATCGAAGCAGGACTCACCCCTTCGCACAACACCAACGTCATTGTAGCTAACCCTGAGTACATTTACAGTAATGGTAAAAAAGTAAAGTCAGCTCCAGGAAATTACTGCGATATGATTCTTGCAATGAAGCCGAAGCAATTTTTCGATTACATAACGAGCATGTCTCCTGAGGAACTCATTCATAAAAAAATGAGTAGCGAGACGAATCTCTATAACTTTGTTAAAGAGGGTGAGAAGCGTGGTGAAATAGTAACTATGGAATTAGAAAGGTTAGGAGTAATGAGATACGACTACGCTATCAACATTAGTCAAATTGTCTAAAATCATATGCACTACACAATAAAAATAAACACTTCGGATATCGAGAAAATGGAGTCTGTTAACTATTACCAGTATATGGATAAGGCTTCATCAGAAATTATTTTTGAAAAGGCAACCTACCCTATCTTCAGATATTATTTTGAAAGAACACCAAACATTGAGAAAGTGACTACAAAAAGTAAAAAGGTTCATGAAGAGAATCTCCCAAAAAAAAGTGTTTGTATTTGTATAACGAATAACCCACTTATCCCCCTCCTCTCAAGACTATTCGCAAGACAATACCTTTATCTCAACAAAAAAGAGGCAACCACCGATATCGAGAGAACATGGAATATCATTGAAAAAAGTGTTAATTTTGCAAAAATTGACACAGTCTATTTTTCATACGATCATTGGACAAAAATAGCCTATGCATACAGAATAGGAAAAGTGTATAATAAAAGCATTGTTGATATAACTCACTAACACTATGGCTTTCAAAAGACTCCCTTCAAAACTCCCTGACATTATTATTGTTCAATCAGATGTCTACCCTGACCATCGTGGGCACTTTGTTGAACTAAGCAAAACATCTGAGTTTAAAGATCTAGGGATTCCACACGAGTTTCCTCAAAAAAATTTATCCTATTCAAAAAAGAATGTTATTCGTGGTCTCCATTTCCAGCACGGTGAACACGCTCAAGGTAAAATGGTTTATCTTATCTCTGGCAACGTGAGAGATGTTTTTGTTGATATGCGTAAAGAGTCAGCTACCTACAAGCAGTGGGACTATATTGACCTTGTTGGTGGAAGTGGTGTTTTCGTCTACATTCCGGCTGGGTTTGCCCACGGATTTTCTGTTCTTTCTGATGAGGCACATTTTCTCTATGCATGTACAAAAGAATATAACAAAGGTATGGAGGGAGGTATTCACTATAAAGACCCGACTCTTAATATTAACTGGGGAGTAGAAGACCCTATCGTTTCTGAAAAAGACGACATCCTCCCTTTTCTTGATTAACCATACCTCCGTAATGCCTCTATTTAGTGTCATCATCCCAACCTATAATAGTGAGAAATTTATCGATGCCACCCTTCAAAGTGTTTTTTCTCAAACCATCCAAGACTTTGAGATACTCGTGATTGATGATGGGTCAACCGACACCACACGAAGCATAGTGTCAAAACTGTCTGAAAGGGACTCAAGACTACAACTTATCACCACAGAAAATTCAGGAGGACCAGTTACCCCAACCAATATTGGCATCAAACACGCACAAGGTAAGTATGTTGCATTCTTAGACCATGATGATACATGGAACAACAACAAACTTGAAGCAGTTCTTAAAAAATTTCAAGACGATGAAACTATAGGGTTTGTGTTAAGTGATGTCGAAGTATTTTATAAGGATAGTAACCAACTCCATGAAACTGTTATCTCTCGTCACAATAAAAAAATTACAACAAACGATATTCTTGCTGGCAACTACTTTAACACAATGAGTATGGTCACCATACGACGAGATATCCTCGAAAGCATTGTTGGGCTAGATAATAATGTTTCCATACTTATAGACTATGAAATTATCTTAAGAATGTTATCAAAACACATACACCCCTACTTTATCAATGAGCCACTTGTTATCTATACTGTTCACCAAAATAACACTTCAGCGATTAGTCGCTCACGAGAGAAAAGAATTAAAGATTTACTCTATATACTAGAGAAAAACAAAGGATTGTTTCTCCGCCACAAAAAAATTCTTAGTAGTATTTATAACAAAATTGGAGAGCTCTATCTCAGCGTAAACAACAAAGAGATGGCAGTTATATATTTCAAGGAATCCATACGATGTGATAGAACAGATCTACTCAACTACACCAGACTACTTTTTGCATATTGCGGCAAAAAGCCATATCGCTTCATGAGTCAAATAAAAAATAAAGGTATGTTATAATCTTGTGATGAATCAAGCACGAAGGGCAACCTTAAAGAAAAAAATACTTGCACGACAAGAACTCTACGAACTACAGGAAAGCAGATTGAAGCGATTACTCAAGGACCCATTAAGAACTTTTAAGTACTTTGTGATGCAGTTTCTCGCGTACAGAAGGCCTTACAAAGTCAGCTATACAACCCTATGGGGAGACACGATGAGGTTTTATCTCCCTGAAGCAGGAGCAATTTACTACTACGGATTTTTTGAGGCAAACCTTAGTAATTTCTTTATTAATTTCTTAGAGGAAGGAGATACTTTTTTTGATATTGGCGCACATGTTGGTTACTACTCGATGCTTGCAAGTTCCCTTGTTGGTGAAAAAGGGCGCGTGGTAAGTTTCGAACCGACCCCAAGAACATTTGCGAGTCTTTCTGAAAACGCAAACTCAAAAAAGAACATTGAGGTCTATAACAACGCTGTTCTTGACAAGGAAATGGAAATAGAATTTTTTGACTACGGTCCAAAGTTCAGCGTCTTTAATACATTTAAAAAACGAACAAGTGAAGACATATTCTTCAAAGATGATGTTGAGAAAATAAAAGTGAAGACTATCGCAATAGACAGCTTCTGTAAAGAGAAAAATGTGTGGCCGACCTTTATCAAGATAGATGCAGAAGGCTCAGAATACCTAATTTTAGAAGCGATGTCTTTTGTACTTGATACCGCACACCCTCTGGTTACTATAGAGGTTTCTAACGATAAGGACCTACAAGAGAATTCAAGAAAATCAATTACAACGTTAACACAAAAGGGATATCAATGTTTTAAGATATTACTCGATGGAGACCTCGAGGAATACACCTTGGAAAACCTCCCGAAATACGACAACTTTTTGTTTGTTCACGCCTCAAAACGTGACCGAATACAACACTTAGTTAAATAGTAAACACTATTTCTTTTTTAATTCCCGCACAAACTCTTGTATATGTTCTTTAATATTCTTTTCTGCTCGCCATCCAAACTCATTTCTTGCACGCACCACATCAACATATGACTGCATTCTGTTTCCTTTTCTTTCTGGAAGCATTACAATTTCTCCACCGAACATTTCTGCAATTTCTTTTACCGTGAAAGCTTCTTCTGCCCCAAGACCGTACCCATCCCCTTCTCCTTTCTCTCCAACCAAAATAAGCCCCCTCACGATATCATCAACATGAGTAAAGTTGCGGAGTTGAGTCCCTGGCGCAACAACAGTAAGTGGATCACCTTTTCGAAACTTTTCTTTAAAGAGCGCTATGAGTGTTGCATACTTCCCATCCTTGATCTCACGACCGCCATACACATTGTAGAAATAGGTAATTGCATAATTAAGACCAAACCAATTTCCATAATTACTCACCAGCTCTGTGTTGGTTGCCTTAGCCCATGCATATGGACCTTGATCTCTTCCCATACCACCGTCAGCAAATTTTGTACTTGACCCCGCATAAAGCATTTTACAATTATGCTTTCGACAGAACTCAAGGACAGCAAATGTACCAACTTTGTTAAAATCAAAAACTTTGCTCACGTCATCAAAACTCGCTTCAACTCGTGAATATTCACCAAGATGAAAAACTATATCCGGTCGCACAGTAATCAGACTATCAATATCTTTAGTGTGGCCTCGTATATAAGTAGCTCCGTCGATATGATTCTCTTCCTTACCGGTAAAATAGTTATCAAGGGAATAAATCGTATGTGCTGGGTTCTGCTGTAAAAGAGCCTCTATCAAATGTGACCCGATAAACCCAGCCCCTCCTGTGACCACAATAATTTTTCCATCACCTTCATTTTCAGCTTTTGACATGGAGAGAGTATATACCAAAAGTGAAAAATACTCACTCTTTTGATTTATGCTATAATTTATAGATTAACCTATGAAAAAAGCTATTATTACAGGAATAACAGGGCAAGATGGTTCTTATTTAGCAAGATTATTACTAGATAAAGGATATGAAGTGCACGGTATTAAACGAAGAAGCTCCTCATTCAATACAGCTCGTATAGATGACATCTATGAGGATAAACACGCCGACCCTAAGCTTTTTCTACACTTTGGGGACCTTACCGACACCTCAAGTCTTATACGGATAATCAAAGAAGTGGAGCCTGATGAAATCTACAATCTCGGCGCACAGTCGCACGTAAAAGTGTCTTTCGAAAATCCTGAATACACTGCTGATGTTGATGCCCTTGGTGTTCTTAGAATACTTGAAGCAATTCGTATCTGCGGACTAGAGAAGAAGACTCGATTCTATCAAGCGTCGTCCTCAGAAATGTTTGGCAAAGTACAAGAAACACCTCAGAAAGAAACAACCCCTTTCTACCCACGAAGCCCATATGGAGTAGCGAAACTTTTCGGTTACTGGATTACACGCAACTACCGTGAGAGCTACGGCATGTTCGCTTCAAATGGTATCCTTTTTAACCATGAAAGCCCTCATCGCGGTGAGACTTTCGTTACAAAAAAAATTACTCGTGCAGTAGCAAGAATTCATCATGACCTTGAGGAAGTACTCTATATTGGTAATCTTGACGCTAAGCGAGATTGGGGGCATGCGAAAGATTACGTAGAAGCAATGTGGCTTATTCTACAACATGATAAGCCGGAAGACTTTGTGATTGCTACTGGTGAACAATATTCTGTTCGTGAATTTATTACATGGGCATTCGAACATGTTGGACGATCACTTCTCTGGAAAGGAAAAGGTTTCGATGAGGTGGGTATCGACAAAGTTACAAAGAAGGTGGTGGTACGCGTCGACAAAATGTATTACAGACCAGCAGAAGTTGAGACACTCCTTGGTGAAGCTAAGAAGTCTAAGAAGCTTCTTAAATGGAAACCAAAAGTTTCAACAAAAAAACTTCTTGCTGAAATGATGGAACATGACCTCGTGCTCGCTGAACGAGAAAAACATTTACGTAAGGGTGGCTTTAAAGCATAATCACTTCACATATCATCATGAAAAAAACATCTCTCATCTTCGTTGCTGGACATAATGGCATGGTAGGAAACGCAATAGCGAGCAACTTAAAAAAGAAAGGGTATACCAACTTACTTTTAAAAAGTAGAAAGGAACTTAATCTTCTTAACCAACAAGAGGTTAATGCTTTCTTTGAAAAGAATAAGCCAGAGTATGTGTTCTTGGCAGCTGCAAAAGTAGGTGGTATTGTCGCAAATAATACTGCACGTGCTGATTTCATTTATGAGAACCTTATGATTGAAACCAATATCATTCATGCTGCTCATAAAAATAAAGTTACAAAACTTCTGTTCCTTGGGTCATCTTGTATCTATCCGAAATTCGCAGAACAACCTATCACTGAATCGTCCCTCCTCACAGGATCGCTTGAACCGACGAATGAATATTATGCAATTGCTAAAATTGCAGGGATCAAGCTCTGTGAGGCATATAGAGATCAGTATGGGCACAATTTTATCTCAGTGATGCCGACTAACCTCTATGGGCCAAATGATACCTACGATTTACAGAATTCTCATGTCCTCCCTGCGATGCTTAGAAAGTTCTATGAAGCAAAAGAAAAGAAACTTCCGAGTGTCACCATATGGGGAACAGGTAAACCAAAGAGAGAATTCCTCCATGTCGACGATCTTGCTGAAGCATGTGTCTTTCTCATGAAAAACTATAACGAACGAGGAACTATCAATATTGGAACAGGTGTCGATGTCAGTATAAAGAACCTTGCGCTCGAGGTGAAAAAGGTGACTGGATATACTGGAAAACTCGTTTTCGATACCACAAAACCAGATGGCACCCCTCGTAAGCTCCTTAATGTAAAAAAATTACATACTCTTGGATGGAAACATAAAATTGATTTAAGTACTGGTATCAAAAAGACCTATAAAGCTTTTCTTGAAGAATTAAAAACTGGAACTATTCGAGGTTACTAAACTCGAATCCACGATTCAGGCACCGTATCTCTATCTGCTCTGTACCAAAGAGGTGATTTGAACCATTTTTTAGGGGCCACCACTTTCTTGTGTTCTCGTTGTGATAACCATGCACCCCACCAAGAAAATGTACTATTAGCTATAATAAAATTCTGTCCAAGTGACATAAGCATCATTTCTTCATAGTCTTTAAGCCCATTACCGCTCACCGAGGTCACCTGCCTTTTAAGTGTTTTCTCTAGCCACACAATATCATCAGAGAAGGCAAAAATATCGCAATCCTGATCAAAACTCTGTAGAGCTTTTGTATAATACTCCTCCCCTAAATTAACAAACCCAGACCCCACATAATCAGTCCTTCGAGCGTGAATGATAAGGGGTTTATTTGCATGGAGAATTTTTTGTTCCCACTCTTTATATGCTTCGCTTTTTTCTGTGAGCACAATCTCCTTCAAAAGAATTTCTCGCAAGGAGAGGAAATATTTTTCTGTTGTGAAGTATCCGCTTGCTACGTAATTATCTGCTTGTTGGTTAATTGGGATATACCGAACCCTTCTATCGATATCAAGTTTATTTAAAATTCTTGTAAACAATGATTCATTACTATGATCTTTTGTTGTAGGGATTGTTTGACCAAACAAAAATTTATTCAGTAAGTATTCCCTTTTCGTATACTCTGTATTTGTGTCGAAAAAACTTATATCGTACACCACCTCCTTACCAAGTTCTGTAAGCACCCTCCCATATGCATACTGAAATAACTGATTTCCTAACCCCCCTTGAACGACAACAGTAATCATAGATAGTGCCAGTATATCAGTAATTATAACGATGAAGAAGAACCGAGCTTGACGGACAAAGACAAGTGGTTACCTGCCGAATAATGATTTTATAAAGGTTGCGAGTCGTGTATCTTTTTGGAAATTTTTATTGGTGACGGTTGTCGTTGCAATTGATTTTGCCGATGAAAGCATGGCACTCTTAGCCCCTAGAACCTGCTTTTGTGCAGTTTTACCTTGTACCGGAGTAAAGGTTATTATTTTCTTTTCTTGGACTATGGAAGGAAACTGAACAGGCGCACTCCCCTTCCTGCCATCTATTTCTTGTGGGACTCTTAACACTTCATCCATACTTGGAAAAAGTAGTTTTATAAGCGTTGAGGAAGAAATGGTGGTACTTGCAAACCCCATAGTCACGCCGGGAACATGGGTTGTCCCTCCAGCAAGGATAGTGTTTCTAGGGAATGAGAACAGTGCTCCGTCGATTGAAAGTTTCCATCCTGAGATGTCGAGATCATATGCGTTAGGATTAGTGATATCAATGTATGCTCCGTACCTACCCTGATTAATTGTAGACATAGTTATTTCAGGAGGGACAACACGCACCACCATTCTTGCTGTTCCTGCCACTAGTCCATTACTCCCCTCTACTTGAACCACATATCTGCCTGGGTAAAAATATCGATATGTTGTAGTTGCTCCAGTTCGTTCCCCGCCGTCACCAAACGACCACACATATGACATAGCATCAATTGATTTCCCTTCTCGCGTAAGAGAATAGACAGAAAACGAAGAAGGAGCACCAGCTATCACAGTCTTTTCAGAAGGAAGATAGAGCACAATGTTTGCTGATGGTGGTGACATTTGAGGTATTGTTAATTGTGTACCAGTTGTCGGGCTTGTCGTCGCTTCTTCAATGGCAACTACTTGTGCTTTATTTTCCTCCCCTGGTGTTGGCGCCCCTGTCACAAAAGCCCCACCAATCCGTGAGTATGTAAGCCCTTCTTTTGCTGCTGTGTATGATGGAAGTGAATCCATCACTACCCCATTTAATTTTATTTCAATAGAAGTGACTCCGGTGTTTACGAGGCTAATAGAGCTTTTGAAAAGCGGACCATTGTAACTTCCGTAGTCTTGCGTAAACCGTGTAGCCCCTGAAACCGTAGATCCAATAATTGCATACCCTTGTGGATTAATGCTTGTTCCTCCAGATACTGGTGTTATGGAAACAAATGAGCCGCCCTTAATCGAAACAGTGAATCCGGTAATATCGACAGCTGTATCAGAATCATTATATAGCTCTATCCACTCCCGTCCACCATCATCACCTGTCGGATTAGACATTACCTCGTTAATAACAAGCGCATGGGAACACATTACAGAACTTATAAAGAGTAAAGTGGCAATGATGGTTCTCATAGAGAGTACAGAATTAGTCTTCTAATAGTTTCCGAAGCACCTCTTCGGAAACTTCTTTGCGAGTTGACTCTTCTTTCACTTCAAGAATTTTCTTTTCTTCCCTTTTTTTCTCTCCTTCATGTTCACTCATTGCTTTTGCAAGAGCATCTTTAAGCGATAAAGCTGGTTTGTCATCAAAGGTCGGTACTGACATCGCTTTAAGCGGGGTTTCTTTTTTTGGCCTACGGTCTTCATAAGAAGGTTGGGATGTTGTTCCTTGTGGCGGTTTATGGAACTCTTCTTCAATTGCACGACTTTCAAAATAAATGTCTTCTTTCGTTACTGGCTTATCACCTCCATCTTTCTTTGGTTCAATCCTTCTTGGTGGAAGTGGGGTTTGGTCAGTAATCTTACGAATGTGGAGTTGTCGCTCTTCTCGCTGTCCTCCTTGCTCCCTCTTTTCTCTCTGGTCACCCCCTTGCCCTCTTTCGGAAAATTGTTTTGGCTGATTAAATTCCTTCTGGGTAAATTTTGGTTGCTGTCCTCCTCCATCAAATTCTTTTTTCTTTTCAACTTTCCCTGCCTGCTCTTTAGCTATTGGTTCATAGAATAATGCGATTTCATCTTCGACTACAAAACGAGGTTTTGCATATGTAGCTCTTGAATGAGCGATTACCGCCTGCTCAAAAGAATGGGCAGGTTTTTCAATTGGGGGAAGTGTATGTGCAGAAAATGGTTTCGACCCGACATTATCAATCATTAGACGGAGATAAATCTGATGCGCTGAAAGATTCACAAAGTCATCAAGCACAAAGTATGGCGCAAATTCCTTCTCAAATATTTCCGCGTCGGTAGCGCCGATTCGAAAGGTAATCATTGTTCCCACATTACCAAAGACTGCCGCACGTACATCGTCAGTCATCTGTTCAATGTATTGATGCGCAACGGTAAGTGCAAGTTTATATTTTCTTGCTTCGGATAAGATGCCTGCAAATGATTCATTCGCAAAGTTCTGAAACTCATCAACATAAAAATAAAATGGGGGGAGTTTCTCTGCTTCGTATGGACCCATATCAGCTCGCGACATCGCCGCCAAATAAATTTTAGTCACAAGAAGGGATCCAAGAAGCTTTGCATTTCCTTCGCCATTTTTTCCTTTTGAAAGGTTAGCAATAAAAATCTTCTTTTCGTCCATGAGCTTGCGGATATCAAACGATGTTTTTTGTTGTCCGATAATATTTCTGATGAGAGGATTAGCAACGAGCTGTCCTATCTTGTTTTGGATTGCAGGTGCAAGTTCTTGCATGGTCTTTTCGGTATAGTTAGCATACTCCTTTGTCCAGAAATCCCTCACCGTTAAGTCTGTAACATTAGAAACAATAAACTTACGGTATTCTTTATCAAAGAGCATTCTATTAACACCGAGCAATGTCTGCCCTTCATTTTCAAGAAGCGCTAATATAATGTTGTTAAGCACATACTCCATACGCGCACTGAATGTGCCCTTTCCATCGGCATCAGTAAACATCTTCTTAAACGCTGACATTAAACCGTTAGCAACCAAAAAACGCTTGTCCGCGGCAACTTTTTCAAGCATGTTAAACCCTATTGGATATTCACCATCAAACGGCGCAAAGTAAACAACGTCTTTAACTCGAGATTCTGGTATATGGTCGAGTAACTTCTCTGCCAACTCACCATGAGGATCAAGGACACAGACTCCCTCTCCATTATTAATATCTTGGATCACCAAATTCTCAAGGAGTGTTGACTTTCCCATTCCAGACTTTCCGATAACGTACATATGTTTAGTACGATCACGCTCTTTAATTCCAAAGGTGAGTTCTTTATTTCGAAAATCAATTTTACCGAGATAGGTTACTTTCTGAATGTCTGACATTGGTACTATTATAGCAGGACATTTCTAGAGTGAGTAGCGTACAACATATACACACGATATTCTTCTTAATAAAGAATTTAGAACTGGTGATTACTTTTCTTTTGACAAATCAAGAACAATATTTGTACCATCATCATACACAACCCTTTTCTCCTGTGCGAGCTTCCCAAAATTTTCATGGAAATCAATCATATTCATCGTTTCAGTTTTTAACCACGGATTAACATGTGGTTTAAGCATTCCAGAAATAAAGCTAATTGAAAAATTTGCCTTTTCCCCACACGAACAAGCAACATACTTAATATTTTTTGAAAGTAAATAGTCACTCAACGCAGTTTCACCTTGAAACATTGGTACTCCTGGCGGGAAGCTTGCTGCTCCTGGAGAATCAGCAATGAAAACTTGATTACGATTAAAGTCGAGAAGGAAATTTTTATCAAGCACCGCAAGAATGGTTTCATGTGCAGGGACAGCACCTTGTAAATTCTTGTATCGCTCTCTCTCTTCCGGTGTTGTTGGGTTTTTGTTAAAGAACCCAATAGTGACCCCATTTTCAAAATTTACACCACCTTTTATTTCTTGAAACACATCAAACCCTTTCTGAATATATACCCCAAGCATAAACGTAGAAATTACTAACGTGGCAATCGTAAGTTTTGCTTTCTCTTGGTGGTCAGAAGTACGATGTAGTATCACCAAGCAAAAAAGAATCACAGGCATTGCAAATGAAAAAGAATAATAATAGAGAGAGTACCCCCCTGTCGCGTATATGAGAGCGAGCATACCGAGCGCTACCGAAACAAGGAGTACTAGTACATGTCTCTTTTCTGTAACCTTGAAAACAAGAGTAATAAAAAGTAATGAAAGGAGAGGAAGGATAATACTTAAGCTTCCATACAATTCAAAAGCAAGACGAATAAAGGAATAAAAATCAAAAGAAAAATAATGACTCAAAAAATTCCCATACGAAACACCATGATACCCTTTGCCAAAAAGCGGATAGAGAAGTGTTCCGCTTGATCGATACATAGAAACCATCCATGGAGTTATCCAAAAAAAAATAACAACTGCCGGAATCACCATAAAGCGCACTATTTCATATACAATATTTTTTAGCCCCCCTCTTTGAATTCCCTTTACCCTGCTTTCAACAAGTAAGTAATAATAATAAAAAGTAAGAATAGCTACTGGAACTATCATGTTTGATTTTGAAACCACAATAGCCGCCACAATAAGTGGCACAATAATAAAGGCTTCTTGATTATTTTTCTTGAAGCTAAACAGTAACGTAAGCAATCCAAGCAACAGTAATGCAGAGGTGATAACACTAGTTACATTTCCGGTCGGCGAAGCAATAATGAGCGGTAAACAAAAAATTACTATTTTTAAATATTTGTTAATAGCAACGGATGATATGAGAGCATACAATAACAACAAGTACAAAATATAACTAACCACATTATCTATACTATGCGAATATTTATAATCAAGCACTGACACTATGAATGTATCAAGAAAATATTTTCCACCCAAAGAAGAGACGAGACGTCGTTCACTAAAAGGGTCCGGACCAAGCTCTCCTGTTTGGACCATCTTCGCTGGAAATACAAGATACCCCTGATCATCATCGGCACCATGAAAACCATAAAATGAAAGGGAGAGAGCGACTCTCATTAACATGAAGACTACAATTGCAAACACAGCCCATAAAAGAATTTTGTCTTGAAGAAGTTTTCTCATCAGCTGAGTTCCTTTTTCAATGAGATGATTGCTATGTTTTATACCATACGACATAACAAGGAGCAGTCCTGTAGATACATACGCCTTGATAGCAAATGGAGAAACCTCCTTAAGGAGATTTAGGAACCCGCCAACCACTATAGTGAAAGAGACCCCGAACACTCCAAGCATTCCGAGTTGATAATTTTCTCTAGGTGAAACACTGCTCACCAACAATCCCCATCCAATAAAAGCAAAGAGAATTGCTCCGCTCCACACACAGGCAAATAGGTACGAGGTTATCATGGTGGTTAACAATAAATAAAGAGAAGATTCATTTACTTTGATCCGAGTGAAAAGACTATGGCAACACCGGCAATAATCAATATGTACCCAGCAATCTGCAAACTGTTTATCCTTTCATGTAAATAAAAATATGCGATAGAGTTAGTGATCACAAAACTCATCCCAACAATCACGGGGTACACTACCGACACCGGAAGAGCGCGTAACGTAAGAAAATACGAGACGGTACTTAATGCAAACAAGGAAACTCCTGTAAGAAGTAAGATATTATCTTTCAAAAACATGAGTGCGTTAGCTCCTTGAAGCGGTGAAAAACCTCGCCCAGCACTTACCTTAAAAAAAATGTTTGCCGAGGCGTTAAGAAGTATAGAAATAGCCCAGTAAATGTATATCATAATCTCTATACTACCACATCACCTCTTGCTAATCTATACAAAAAAGTGCCTTGAGAATAGGCCTTATAATAAGGTATACTATGCGTTATTGCATCATTACTCATATGAAGGATAACGAAAAAAAGGACCATAACAATAAATGCTGGATATGTGGATCTCCTTCATTACGAATGATTAAGCCTTCCAACATTACAACCGCTATCAAGAGCGATTCATTTGCGATTACCGACAGCACGTACGGAGTTACCTCAGAATTATCTCAGTGTAAGCATTGTAACTTTATCCAGAGTACCAATCTTACCGACGTACTCGCATTTTATGAAAATCTTGAGGACCCTTCCTACGAAGCAAATAGAAAGGAGCGACTTCTTCAGGCAAGAAAAATTGTTCACACTATCAAAAAACATAAAGCGAGTGGAAGACTTTTAGATATTGGAGCAGGGAGTGGGATCCTCGTTGAAGAGGCTATCAAAGGTGGGTTTGATGCATCTGGAATTGAACCTTCTTCATGGTTACAAAAGAAAGCAACAGAACATTCACTTCCCGTTGTTCTTGGAACGTTCCCTAATGCGGATTGCACTGGGCCGTATGATGTGATTACCATTATTGATGTCATTGAGCATGTTAATAACCCCCTCCATCTCCTTCAGGAAGCACATAAGGCGCTTGCTCCAGATGGCATTATTATCGTAGTGACGCCAAATGTTGGGTCGATTGTCGCGAGCATGCTTAGATTTAAGTGGTGGCACTTCCGCATTGCGCATATTGGATACTTCAATAAAAAAAATTTAGACCTAGCACTTACTACTTCAAAGTTTACAAAAATATCCATGACAAGTACTACTTGGTATTTTGCATTAGACTATCTTGTGGCACGAGTAAATACGTACTTACCCGCTTGGTGCAAACTACCAATTCCGCGGTTCTTTGCCAAAATCACGGTTCCGCTTAACTTATACGATTCATTACTTGCCATCTACTCTCACTCATAACTATCATGCAACACTACATAGCTATCGCCCGTCCATCACATTGGTTCAAAAATATTTTTGTAATCCCTGGTTTTATTTTAGGACTTCTTGTAACAGGCGCAATTCCTGAACATATTTTTTTAAAGGTAATTCTTGCGACACTATCGGTTTGTCTTATCACCTCTGCAAATTACACAATCAATGAGTGGCTTGATGCTGATTTTGACAAATTTCACCCGCTTAAAAAGAACAGGCCTTCGGTGCTAGGGCATATTGAATATAAGTTTGTAATCCTCCAATACATTGCACTCTCTGCCGTTGGCTTAGTATCTGCTTACTATGTATCGATTGCGTATCTAATGACTTCATTTGTTCTCTTGTATATGGGATTTATGTATAATGTATCCCCTTTTAGAACAAAAGACAGAGTGTACCTCGATGTACTTTCCGAGTCGGTCAATAATCCACTTCGTCTATTGTTGGGATGGTTTGTTGTAGTGCACACTTTCTTCCCCCCATCTAGTTTACTCATTGCGTACTGGATGGGTGGAGCATTTCTTATGGCGGTAAAAAGATATGCAGAACTACGACTCATCTCTGATCGTTCTGTGGCAGAGTTTTATAGAAAATCTTTTAAGTACTACACAGAAAACAGTTTACTTGTTTCCATACTTTTCTACGCAATGGTGTTCAGTTTTTTCTTTGGTGTTTTTATGATTAAGTATAGAATTGAATTTTTACTAAGTTTCCCTTTATTTGCAGTGCTATTTGCGTGGTATCTAAAAATTGGAATGAATAAAGATTCTGTTGCACAACGGCCAGAAAAACTTTTCAAAGAAAGTTATTTCATGGTGTACTGTCTCCTTCTTATTTTTGCAATTGTAATTTTGTACTTTGTCGACATTCCTTCACTCCACAGTCTCCTTAATCCTAGCTTCCCAAAATAAAAAGAAATGCCGTCCATCAATTCTTTTTCGTATCACAACACCTCTATTGAGGCAGTTATCTTTGATCTTGATGGCACGCTGTATGACCAAAGAAAAATGCGCATCTACATGCTTTTTGATCTTTTTTTCTATTACCTAGTACGACCACATCGCCTCTACGAACTTCGTATTATTTATTATTTTAGAAAAAAGCGATACGAACTTGTTCATGAAGCTAACTTAGAAGAAGCACAGTATGAACATATAGCGCACCACCTACACCATAGCCAAGCACAGGTAAAAAAGGTTATCAGTCTTTGGATAGAAGAGCGTCCGCTTCGTTATATGAGACGATGTAGATACCCATATATAGTTCCCCTGTTTAAGGCTATTCGTGCAAGAGGGATGAAAATTGCCGTCGTCTCTGATTATCCAGTCGAAAAAAAACTCCATGCACTTGGACTAGAGGCAGATGGTAAGGTCTGCTCGACAGAGAGTGAGGTTAATCATTTCAAACCGCATCCACAAGGATTTCTTATTGCATCACAACGACTTGGTGTCTCCCCTAGGCACTGTATTGTGATAGGTGATCGCGATGATAAAGATGGCGATGGTGCACGAAATGCTGGAATGCTATTTATAAAAATAGATACAAGTGTCCTTGCTATTTTTTCGTAACAAAAACTATTCTTGTTTCAAAGCAGCTGGAGTATAGTGATTTGCAGGATCCCAAAGCATCCAAGAGTGTATAGAAAATTTCTCCCCGGCAGAAATCTGAGCCCGTACCATTTCCTTAGTGTAAACTGCCCCCATGTCAAAATCCTGATACCAAGGACGAAGCTTTGCAATGAGTGTGCTTGAAGCAACTCGAGGTGTTCCCGAAGCAACCAATGTTGAGCTCGCAGTCTCCACTGCAATTGCAACTGCTCCTCTTGTTGAATATTCTATAATCTCATAGGGGTGGGCTGCAGGGTTTTGGTATCCAGCAGTGCCTGCATAAAAATGTGACGGGTAAACCATAAGTGCAACATAATCAAAATACGTGAGCGCATCTCCAAGATCTTGTCCGAGTGTTTTTGTCTCGTTTGCATTTGTCGCAATAATACCAAACAAATCACCAGAGATTGGAATTCCAAGTGGTGAGAATTCATCGTGGAGGAAACTATAAAATTCTTTCACGATACCTCGCTTATCATGAAGCCCGCGCTCACCCGAGATAGGGAATCGCATTGATTTTAAATCACCATCTGTAGGGAAACGAATATAATCGAAATTGATTTCATCAAATCCTCTCTTATGTGCCTCTTTTCCAATTCCTGCAAGATATTCCCACATGACTCGTGAGCCTGTATCAATCCACGGCACCCCTTTATGGTCTTTCCACACATTTCCTGTTGTACCATTTTTTACTGCAAGTTCTGGATGAAGTTTTACATACGCCGGATCTTGAAAGGAAGCAACTCGAGCAATTACATAAATATTTTTATCGTGGAGTTCTTTAATGAGGGAATCAAGATCATCAATTCTTCCGTTCCAACTGAGCACCCCCGTATTATCTTTCACATCAATCACTACAGCATTTAATTCTGTATCATTAATGAGCTTAATAAGCCTCGCTCGTACTGATGGTGTACCTGCTACCCAGCTTGACATATAGATTGCCTTCACATGTTCTGGTGTTGTTACATGAGTTACTATCGGTAGTGTGGTGGTAGCAATGGTAGTTGTTGAAGTAGCTTGTGTTGAAGTCGCGTTCGCTTCTTTTACATAGACTTCTTTCCCTAACCCCTCCCCATCACCAAAAACAGCACCCCCTTCTTTTGTGATCCAAAATAAAAATAAAGATGAGAGGAGAGCAGAGACGACGAAAGGTTTCATGCATTCACAATATGGTGTGCCATAGGCTTACTTTCCGTCTCTTGGTGATGATCACTATGAACAACTCTCTTTCGTAAGTCAAGAGTACTGATAAATAAAAGAATTCCTGCAATAATAAAAATAACGTCCTTGAAAAGTCCTGGAATAAATATCCAAGGAGAAAGGACTAGGAGCACTGCAACGCCGCGTTTAATTCCAAGTGGTGACATAATAGAAATAGTATACCTGTACAAATCGAACAAAACAATGGTTGCATTGTTTTTATTTATACTGTGAAATGATGCCACGGAAGGCAACCAAAAAGCGCGCCCTCCGGGCGCGCTTGCAAACTCAAGAACTCAGTACGACGAATGCTCAAAACCTGAATCGTCGACCGTATATTCTCTCCCGTTCTGAACGTGAGGGCTAACGATAACCATGTACGGAAGAATGGAATACCCACCTCTGGGAGAACCTTCTCCGCGATACATTCTTGGGTACCTCATCCGAGTAACCTCCCATGGGGCACCACTCTGGTCTAACTTCTGCCTGACTTGGATAAGGATCTCGTGGCCACTTTGGATGACAAGGAAAAATTCTCGAACCTTCTCCTTTTCTGACGTGAGATTCCGGCCGCCCAGGTTTTCAACAATACGATAGAGACTGGGTACCCCAATCCAGCCGAGCTTCACATGCTTCTGGATTTCTTTCGGCAATCGGCCGAATTTCATGGCATAGAAGAATTCAACGGCAACTTGTACCGAACAGGTAAACTTGATTTCCAGTCGTTCCGCCACTGGTTTCGGTTTCTTGAACAGTTGCACTAGACGATTCATGTCATTCCCCTTGTAAAAGGTTCAGCTTTGTGTGAGTAATCACAGCAAAGGCTAGGCACATGCTTAGCGTTTTTATTATAACACACTATTTTAAAAAAGCAATGTCTACCGCGTAACACCCCCTTCAACAATCACCACAAACTCTCCTCGTAGATGATCTGCGTTAGTCGTAAAGTATGTAGCAACATCTCTTGCGCTACCACGAACCACCTCTTCGTGAAGTTTTGTAAGTTCGCGTGTAACAACAACGGTTCTTGAAGTTACGATATATTCAGCAAGAGATTCGAGGGTCTTTTCAATGCGGTGGACCGATTCATAAAAAACAGAGGTCGTATGGGACTCTGCTATTTTTTTAAAAATTGTTTCTCTTCCCTTCTTGTGTGGAAGAAATCCGAAAAATTCAAAATGCGCTGATGAGATACCTGACACGGAGAGAGCGGTAGTAAGTGCAGAGGCACCTGGAAGAGCGACCACGGTTACTTCTGGTAGCTCTTTATAGATTTTTTGCACAAGAAGAACACCGGGGTCTGAAATGGTTGGGGTGCCCGCGTCAGACACAAGTGCAAGCGACTTCCCTTCTTCTAACATACTCATTATTTTCTCAATATTCTTAATACCAGTATTCGCGTAAAACACTGTCGTCGGAGTCGTAATATCATATTCCTGAAACAATCGCTGTGTAACCGAGGTGTCTTCACAAAGCACTGTATCAACTTCTTTCAACACACGAATCGCTCGAAGCGTGATGTCTTCAAGGTTACCAATAGGGGTTGGGACAATATATAGTCCCCCACGAGTTTCATTCATATTGATGATACTAACAGATAATGATACAAAAACAAAAAGCTACGCAATACGCGTAGCTTGTATGAGAAGACCAAGAAAGTGTCTACAAGAGGCACTCTTCAAGAATATCCCCAGGTACTGCTTGATTTTCGATCCATTGAGCTTTACGGATAACCCCATTTTTGTACACAAATGCATACACAGGGAACCCGTCGTCAAACTTTAGGATTCTTACTTTTACTCTCTCGCCATCTTCTTGATGGATAGGAATTTCTAGTCCACGTTCTGCGGCAAGAGCAAGCGTCACCAACTTAATACCCATGAAAGAACTCCTCTTTTTTATTTGTCTTACGACAAGAAAAGAAAACCGCACAGCGAAGCGCTGGGCGACATATTCACAATAACACGAAAATATGTTTTATGCAAATAGTATTACCTCATATAACGTAATTCACTTCCCTTTCCAACTCAATATCTACAGACTCCTTTATTTTTTGGATAATTGTATCTGAAAAAGCCAGGATCTCACTTCCAGATACTGAACCATAATTAACAATAACAAGTGGTTGCGTTGGCCATGTACCAACATCGCCCACCCTCACCCCTTTCATCTGTGCCACATGCTCGATAAGCCATGCAGCAGGAATCTTATACCCGCCCAAAGTAGCAATGAGAGGGATATCTGGATACTGTGTGCGCGCACGTTCAATTTCATCCGCTTCAATAACTGGATTCTTAAAAAATGACCCTGTGTTCGGGTACTCCCTGTAGTCTGGTAGCTTTGCCTTTCGAACAGCAATAACCTTCTCTCTTACCATGGCCGGAGTAATACTCTCTCCTTCCTCCAAAAGAGAATCAAGTGGTTTATACGAAAGCTGTGGGTTAGATTTCTTGGAGAGTCGTAGTGTCACTGAGACAATGCAATATTTCCCTTGATGCTTTTTAAATAAAGAATCACGATATCCAAAACAGCAGTCCTTGTTTTTAAATTCCAAAAACCTCTCCTCCTCTAAATCGTATACCCGCACATCAACAAGAACATCTTTAAGTTCTACTCCATACGCACCAATATTTTGTACTGGTGCAGCCCCGACTGTTCCTGGAATATAAGAAAGGTTTTCAATCCCCCATAGATTATTATCAACAGTGAACTGTACTATAGTATCCCAATTCTCCCCTGCCCCAAACGTCATCACAACAAAATCAGTGTCTCCTATTTTTTCACCACTCTTTTTTATGTATTCTGTTGTATTCCTAGTAATTTCATTTTTAATCACAACAAGATTTTCAAGATGGTCTCCAAAAAAAGTATTTGTCCCCTCACCTACTATATGTACACGAAGTCCTTCGGACTTCGTGTATCGTACTGCCTCCACAAGTTCACTTTCACTTTTTATGACTACCATTTTTGCTTCACCGCCAACATGAAGAGAGGAATAATTCGCAAGAGATACGGTAGTAATTTCCATGTACTAAGAATACCAAAATAGTCCTTCTCAGTACACTACTCCATAGAAAGGAAGAGGTGCTCAATGTTATTGATTGAATATAATTCATTACTTTTTTATAATGAAGATGGAGATTAGGCTTATATTTATTTCCCTTATATTTTATGGCAACCACAAAAAAACAGCCGGTGTATTTTACAAAGATACTAGCAGTTGAAAAGAATTTAACAGTAATGCTTAGTCACTTTGTTTCTGAAAAATCAGAACCAAGCCTTACCCGTGTTTTTATTTTTGATAACGGCGAATGGTTCTGGCTTACTGATGTCGGTGAAATTGCTTATGGAATTACCCTCATCCCGAAAAAAGGTAGTCGCCCTCGAGAAACTTTGATACTAGGAAGAGAGGGTGCATTTATACATTCCCCAAGCGGATCTTCGCCATTAGAGGGGTCGCTCCCTGATTCAGATACTCTATGGACAGATATTACCGCAACCAAAGATGGCGCATTTGCATGTGGTACAGGGAGAGCATTAGCAGTCTACACAAAAGCTACATGGAAGCTTATCAAGCCTCCTCTCTCGTTAAAAAAGGGTGATTGGAACGGGGTCAGTGCAACAGCAAATGATTCAATGGTGGTGTGTGGTGATAATGGAAGTGTCTACAGTTTTGACGGAACCAACTGGAGTGATATGAGTATCAAGGAAAATCTATCATTAAGTACCGTCTGTGCTTCAGGTAAGGATAGAATTCTTGTTGGATCTGATGGTGTTATATGGGTACGCGAGGGAAACACCTCATGGCAAAAGATAGCCTTACCAACAGATGAAACTGTTGAATCTATACTTGATATCCCTCTTGGTATTTTTGCACTTACAGGGAAAAATCTGTATGAAATAAAGAATAAGGAAGCGATTTCTGTTCTCGCCTCAAAAGACTATAATGTTGATTTTGCAGACTGTGATTATAGTGATGGAACTATATGGATTTGTGGAGGAGGAAATATAATCAGTTTGGTTGGAAAAAAATCAAACGTATTTGTGTGTCCAGAAAATAAAAGAGGTGCGTAAATCTTGACCCCCTCCTCGCAGACTCGTCAGAATAGGTTTCTCGACCCCTATTCAAATCTTTACACAAGCAACACAGATCATGTGTATCGTATGCTCACAAGTGAAAACAAAAACACAACGGAAGATTTCTGTTGTGTTTTTGTTTTCAGGTGCGCGAACCAAGATTCGAACTTGGGACCGCTCGAGTATCAGTCGAGTGCTCTACCAGCTGAGCTATTCGCGCATATTCCTATTTTCTACCTCCACGGCAGCCAGCTGAGAACAAACTCTTTTGGTGCGCATGTAGGAAATATACTACCACAAAAACGCTTTTTTGGAAAATAGAAAAAGCTCGCGACTGTGGTCGCGAGCTTCAACTCTCCAGATGGATGTTAGAACATCCACTGGAAGAGTTTCTTGAGCGGGTCCCCTTCGGGGCGGGAGTCGATGAGACCCATGATTCCTGCAGCACATGCCGCAAGAACCACAAGATGAACAATCGCCCGACTCATCGGGACGACAAGCTCCTCTCCCGTCACCCAGAAGAAAACATTCGTCCCAAGGATTCCAATCAGAATCCCGAGGAACAACGTGTTCAGTTTCATCTTTACCTCTACAAAAAAATAGAACTGGTTTATGTATGATGTTTATAATAGCACAAAAACACAAATAAGTCAATATATTGCAAATTCCTTTATTTTAAGGTAGAAATAAGACCTACCTGTTCATTACCCCCTCTTTTGACAAGAAAGGCTCATAATGAAACTCTGTGCGATACAGCGACAAAAGTTAGGGAAACGAGAATGGGTTGTGTCTACACTCCATTCGCTTACCCAAGAAGCTGTTACGTCATACATGAATGAGAATGGTCTTGGTGATCCTATTACCAAAGACATCATTTATCAAAGCCATGTTGTAAAAGGGTATTCGGTTGACTTTGCAGTCGCTGAATATCTCGTAACCAACAAGATGTATCTTGGGTTTGAGTATGAGATCTATTCCAGAATCTCACGGAATTCCCCGTGGCATAAATGGAAAGAAGAGAAAAAGACAATAAAAGAAAAAGTAAAGAAATTGCTCCACACGAAACGAATCAGGCCAGCAATCTAATCTTTAAATAATTCACATATATAACAGATATGGTGGGTTGCATACGCAACCCACCTTTTTACATTTCCAACTATTTATCAACAAAAAATACCCTCACTGTATTTGAGGGTTTTAGAGTTATACATTAAAACACAAACTGTTATTTTTATAATCTTTCTTTTGTCACACTCTAGCGCTTTCACAGGCGACTTTTGTTACGTTTCGCTGTAACGCGAACAGTGTTGAAGGATCACTGTTAAGTCCTCTATTGAAAAACAATATTTCGACAAGAATCATACACCCTATTAAATAGGTATGTTGATCGATT
>CAZNVC010000002.1:64439-67804 GCA_964576685.1 uncultured Candidatus Saccharibacteria bacterium | reverse complement strand
TTTTTTTAACTGCTTTGTAAGAGTTCCTAGAAGATCGTCTGCCTCGAACCCTTCCTCTTTATATACAGGAATCGAGAGGGCATCACAAAGTGCATATGCTTCCTGTATCTGTACAATGAGTGCGTCGTCACTCTTTTGACGACCTGCTTTATATCCATCGTAACTTAAGTGACGAAATGTTGGCTTAGGCAAATCAAAACATGCCGCAATGTAATCCGGCTTAATCTCTTCATAGATACGAAGCACCATGGTAATAAATCCATAGAGCGCTCCTGTTGGCTTCCCATCTCGAGTAGCAAATCCCGCCATCGCGTGATACCCGCGATGGAGTATCGCATGTGCATCAAGGAGAACAATAGTTTTGAGGTGGCTTTTTTTCATAAGAAAAATTATGCTCTCGAATAATTTTCCACATAGTTGATAGTAACCTCTCGTGTATCGTCATCGACCACAGAAAAAGCAATCGCCATATCTTCGTCAATAGCACCGCCGAGCTTAGATGGCCATTCAATAACAATGAGGGCCCCCTCTTCTTGTGCATCTTGATCGAGCTTGAGCACTCTTGCCTCTTTCGGTTCATCAAATCGATATGCGTCAACATGAATGAGTTTCCTAAAAAACGGATGGGTTGCTTTATATTCTTTTTTAAGAATAAATGTTGGGCTGTGCACTTCTTCTTTTTCCACGCCGAGCACCTGTGCGAGCTCTTTGGTAAACGTGGTCTTCCCTGCTCCAAGATCACCCTCAAGAAAAAGCACTTTCGCCTTTCCTGACGAAGAAGAAGACAGGGTCTCTGCAACCTTCCTTGCCATCTCACGTAACTCTTCCTCTGTCACAATAAACGGTTCTTTCATGTCTCTTATGATACCACACAAAACCGCCCCGTACGGGGCGGTTTTGTAAACCTTTCGGCTCACATAAGGCATTACTTTTATGAGAATTATTTAGTGACTTTTGGTCCCTTCGTCCTCTTTATATGAGGCGTAGATACTACGTCCAAGGATAAAGATAATGAAGAGGATGGCAAGGAGAGCAAGCCATTCAATAAGGCTGTTTGGCATGAACCCTCTTCCATCATTAGCGCCGACAACCTTCTTCGCACCGGTGCTACTACCAGACACATCAACACTTGGAACTATAGAACCAATAACATATGCTGTTACTTCATCCTGTGTCTTTGTGCCAGGAACTGTGTAGACAGCATACACAGTAGCAACGATTGTCTTTCCAAGAGGGGCATCTTTTATGATGGTTCCTGTAATAACCACAGACCCTTCTGAGTATGGATCAATACTATCCTGATTAAGGGTAAGTGTTCGTGTCATCTCATCGTACGTGCCCATCGTTGTCCCTGTGAATCCAACTTCTTGAGGAAGTACAACTTTCACTACAACACCTGTAAGGCGAGTATCGACGAGATTCTTGTAACTAATCTTATAGTGAACCGTTGAGCCACTTGATAGGTTTCCATCAACCTTTTCAATTTGAAGGGAGACTAATTTCTCTCCTTTGTTAATAAGTGTTGCTGAAGTTTCGTTCTTTACCTGAATCGTTGTTCCGTCTGAACAAACAATTTCATTCTTTTTAACCGGAGCTTTTGTTGTCTTAGTAACAACTTTCTTGGTAACAGGCTTAACATACGTTGTTGCTGTTGTCTTCGTTACGAAACTTACAATTTCACCCTTTACAAGACCATACTGGTTCTGCATTACTGCACGACAGAAGTACTTAGTGTTTGGCTTAAGGTTTGCAAGCACGTTAGAGAAAGGAGCTGTTGCAGATGATCCAATCTGAGCACTTGCAGTAGTTCTTCCTAGATTAGAAGTCTCGCCGTATTCGAACCAACCAGTTGACTGAGCCCCGTTTGCAATTAAACCTATACCGTTACACCTTCCTGAGGTATTAGTGATCTGTGTCGCAACACTTGTCACAACGTTGTTGAATTTAATTACTGGAGGAGCAACGTAGACAGGAGCAATTGGTGTGTAACATGCTTGGTTAACAGGAACACTTGTACCGTTCGCACACACCTTATACTGTGGAGCACACACGGAAGTTGCAGGGATAAGGGATCCGTCCCAACATGTCTGATAGGTAATCACAGGAGGATTTACCACTTGCTGACAGGTTCCATTAACATACTGAGTATTAAACGGACAGTTGGTGACCGTTGTTACTGGCGGAGTGATGGTGTTAATACACTGACCATTAACAAGGTTTCCTGAAGTACAAACAACGTTGGTAATCACATTGCCGGTGATAGTGTTGATACATTGACCATTAGAGAGAATGGATCCAGTTGGACACACGACATTAGTAATAACATTACCGGTAACAGTATTGATACACTGACCGTTAGAAAGAGTAGAGCCAGTTGGACAGACAACATTGGTAATGACCGTTCCGTTAATGTTGTTAATACACTGGTTACCGCTAAGGGTTGTTCCTGCTGGACAGTTGATATGGGTAACAACAGTACCGTTTACATTGTTAATACACTGATTGCCACTTTGGGTGGTGCCAGCTGGACAGTTAGTAACGGTAATTACTGTACCGTTCACACTGTTAATACACTGACCACCAGTGAGTACTGATCCAGTAGGACAGATGATGTTAGTAACGACAGTGCCGTTAATGTTGTTAATACACTGGTTACCGCTAAGAATTGTTCCTGCTGGACAGTTGATATGGGTAACAACAGTACCGTTTACATTGTTAATACACTGATTGCCACTTTGGGTGGTGCCAGCTGGACAGTTAGTAACGGTAATTACTGTACCGTTCACACTGTTAATACACTGACCACCAGTGAGTACTGATCCAGTAGGACAGATGATGTTAGTAACGACAGTGCCGTTAATGTTGTTAATACACTGGTTACCGCTAATAGTCATTCCGGTTGGACACACGATGTTTGTAACGACTGTGCCGTTGATTGTGTTGAGACACTGATTGCCACTTACAACAGTTCCTGCTGGACACGCTGTAGTAGTGATAACAGTTCCGGTGATAGTACTGATACACTGACCGCCGGTGAGTACTGAACCAGTAGGACAGACAATGGTAGTAATAACTGGTGGATTATTGGTATACCCAGGAGTTGTGTAGGTTGGGAATGTATAGCCACTTGATGTAAACGATGGGTAGGTATACCCCGGTGTTGTATAGGACGGTGTTGTGTAAGATGGGGTAGTATACCCTGGTGTTGTATATGATGGTGTTGTGTATGAAGGAGTTGTGTAATTTGGTGTGGTATATGTCGGAGTAGTATAGTTGTATGAACTTACCGTAGGAGCAGTATAGTCATATGATGATACGGTTGGTGCAGTATAGTTGTAACTAGAGACGGTAGGAGAGGTATAGTT
>CAZNVC010000002.1:58133-64339 GCA_964576685.1 uncultured Candidatus Saccharibacteria bacterium | reverse complement strand
ATGATACGGTTGGTGCAGTATAGTTGTAACTAGAGACGGTAGGAGAGGTATAGTTATAAGAAGATACTGTTGGAGAAGTATAGTCGTATGAACTCACTGTTGGTGCGGTGTAGTTGTATGATGAAACAGTTGGTGATGTGTAATCATATGAAGACACTGTAGGTGACGTGTAGTTGTATGAACTTACCGTAGGAGCAGTATAGTCATATGATGATACGGTTGGTGCAGTATAGTTGTAACTAGAGACGGTAGGAGAGGTATAGTTGTAAGAAGATACTGTTGGAGAAGTATAGTCGTATGAACTCACTGTTGGTGCAGTGTAGTTGTATGATGAAGTATAGGGGCTGGTGTAGTCGTACGTCGAAACAGCTGGTGCCGTGTAATCGTACGAAGAAGTATAGTCTCCGGAATAATTATAATCAGAAACATACTGGGCAAACACAGCTGTCGGGAACATATTTATCACCACAAAGAGACTGAGCGTAGTCGCAATGATTTTGTTTTTCATAATTTTATACTATATACCTCTTTTATTAATAAAAACATTATACTACATAACATACACACTTGTCAAGTAAAAAACCCCCGAACCTTGTAAAGGTCGGGGGTTTTAGGATCACCTCTTTCGAGGTGTCCTTTCGGGGTCAGGATGCACGCACCCAGCCCCGCTTCTTCGCCTCGTCGTCCGTCCAGGCACGACAAGCAGAGTCGGTCGCCACCGAGCGCTCCTCCAACACCTTGCCATTAAACTTCAGTTGGCAGGTGACGGGGGAACTCTGCTGACCAGCGGACCCAAGCGGGACCGCGATCACCGGAGGGGTTGCAGGGGTCGTGGAAGACATCCTGGCTTTGAACTTCAGCCATTCGATGTCACACTCCCGCTTGGACTCCATCATATCGGGGTTCTTGATTGCGATTTCCTGGCGAACCTTTCCGTTCACCATGAACTCGCAAATCCTTCCCGCTTCTTCCCGCTCATACGTGTTTCCTTGAGCGTCCCAATACACCTTTCCGACCTCCGTAGAGGCTGGTGCGGGGGCGAAACCTCCGGCAACAATGACGGGAGGAGATCCCCCCAGACGCGCCCGAAGATTGGCGTTTTCTTCTGCCAGCCTCTTCACTGCATCTGCCGAACCTCCGGTAGACGGCGAAGGGGCGACTGCCACCGAACCCCCTGCTTTCGCAGGGTTTTTGGCGACGGCCAGCTTCGTCTCCTTGGGTTTTTCGCCACAAGAAGCGCTGGCGCGGGCGTCTGAGCCGGACGCTTGCGCCTTGGCGGGTTTGCCGTCTTTGCAGACGACAGCCGCGTTGGCGGTTGTTGCGGGGCTGACTTCCTTGGCGACCGAAGGGGTCGTCGGGGAAGCTGGGGCGGGCGGGGTAATCGCCACCGTCGGTGCAGGCACCGTCGTCGTTGCCGGCTTGGCAGACTGCAACGCCACCGACTTCGCGATCAGGAAGCCGAGGGCGACGCAGATGATCGCCACGATGGCAGTCAGCGAGCCAACCTTCCACCAGTCCGTCTTCGCAGACGGGTCGGCGGCAGGTTGGGAGGTTGCCGTCGGGGGCACGGCCGGGTTCGGGTTCGGGTTGTTGTTGGCGGGTTCCTGGCCGGGGCCAGGGTGGTCGTTGCGATTTTCGGCCATGACGGCCTCCTTTCTTAAAAAATAAAGGGACGAGATGGCTTTGAAATATCGTGTAAAACACTTTATTTCTAGGCCTCCTGCTTGACATTATACACGAAAAAATGCTTTTGTCAAGCAATTTTTATTCGCTGTAAGGGTGTTAAAAAAGAAAAACCCCACCGAAGTGGGGTCCGGCAGAGGAATAATCCGTGCCGAAGGCGGGGTGTCCTACTGGATACCCGAACATGCTGTCGTGCCAGGAATCAAAAACGACCCCGGCATATAGCATGCGACTTTCCCGTCGACAGGGGAAACTACCGCGAACCGCTCGGGTCCGCACTCGTAGACTTTCCCCGTTCGTACGCACCAGGTCTGAGCCTGGGTCGGCTTGCCACTGAAATGAGCGGAGGGGGAAGACGACGCGGCAGACGCGGACCCCGCAGGGGGTTGCGGGAGGGTGTAGTTTCCTCCCACGATTTCCTGGGCGCCTGCCAGGCTGGTGATGAAGAACATGGCGACGAAGGTCGAGAAGAGTTTTTTCATGGTGGCCTCCTTGGCCAAAAAGTTGAAAGGGCGGGTTTGCTTCAGCTTTTTATCGCTTCGGCATGCCTATATTATACACGAAAAATAGATTTTGTCAAGCAATTTTCACACCCCTGTTGTATGGGGCTTCTTTTTCTTTCTTTTTATTTTTGTTAACAACGAAAAACCCGCGACCGAAGGTCGCGGGTTGAGTTGAGAATTTGCGGTGTTGTTACAACCACCGCGATATGTTTGTGTCCCCCGGCTTTGCACAGACGGTTTTGCCATCCATGGGGTGGCCTGGAATGTTGAGAATTCCGGGGGCGGTGCCAGGGTCATGCGCACAATGATTCTGCGGCATGGCCGACACCTGTTGAGGAGGAACACTTACCCCGGGCACCTGCATGCCTGGAGCCGTTTGTCCTCCGTACTGCCCCACAACTTGTTGTTGTGGAACGACCACCACTCGTTGGCCTTGGCTGTTATAGCACAAGGCATTGCCAACGATGCCACCACCAACGGCACCGAGGATGATGGCCTGGGCCTGGTAGTTTCTTGCGAAACTGCCGAGGACGCCGCCGACGATGCCACCAAGAGCTTGGCACTGGGTGATTCCTGCCGCCATCGGCGCACCCATGCCATACATCGGCACGCCATTGGAGTATCCATACTGTGGCACCATCACCTGCTGCACTCCTCCGAAGTAATTATACTGTGGCACCATCACCTGCTGCTGACCGTACACTCCATAGTTGGTCTGAGGAAGTACCATCCCCTGAGGAACATAACATCCCCTCAACGGATCAAAAATCCGCGGAGGGCCGTCTCCCTGCATTGGGAGACACTGCGCTTGCGCAGTTGCTCCACACGAGAGAAGGAATGAAACGATGAGAACTTTCAGGAACTTGGCCATTGTGGCCTCCTATAGAAAAAGGACTGTTGTCTACTGAGGAAATCCCAGCAGAGTTTGCTATACAGTATACATAAAATCTGTGTTTTGTCAAGGTGTGAGTAGTTTTTGGCGGGGTGAGGTATACGGAGGGCGCGAAGCGCCCTCCGTATTTTTCACCCCACCACCTTTTTAGTTGCTGTATCGCTCTTGTCCCCTAGTCCCGATCCTCTAGTCCCTATATACTATTCCTATGACTACAGAGTTTGATGATGCAAAACAAAATGCAGAGCTTCTTGAGCTTCGCAAAGAAGAGGAGGAGCAGCTTGTAAAAATTCTTTCAGATAAATACAATCTGCCATACATTGATCTTCGTGGAATTGCTCCTGAGCCTGATGCAATGCAGTTTCTTCAGGAGGAAGAAGCTCGTGAGGCGGGAGTCGTTCCATTTAAGGTGGTGGGGCGAAAACTCTATATCGCAACCATTTCCCCTTCACAAGAAAAGCTCGAACCTATCCTTCGTCCAATAGAAGATAAAGGAAATGAACTTCTCCTTTTCCTTTGTTCGCACGCATCGCTTGAGCACGTGCTCGCTCGATACAAGGAATTCAGTCATGGCACAAAAGTAGAGAGCGGGATGTTCGAACTTACAGAGGCAAAAATGGAGGAGCTCATGAGCCATTTTGAAACAAAGGAAGAACTTACGCATTTTTTTGATGAAATGCTTCGTTCACAAATGCTCTATAAGACAACAAGAATTCTTGAGTTGGTAATGGCAGGCGCACTTAAATTCAATGCGAGCGATATCCATATCGAACCAGAAGAAAACAAGGTGAGATTGCGCTATCGTATCAATGGCGTTCTTGAAGATGTTGCGTTTTTTGATTTTTCATTATTAAAAAATATCACGAGCCGTCTGAAACTCCTTTCAGGACTTAAACTCTCGCGTGTAAGTAGTGCTCAGGATGGGCGTTTCAGTATTAATCTTGGGGATGTGGAGATAGATATGCGTGTATCTCTTGTGCCAGGTAATTATGGGGAAAGTTTTGTAATGAGAATCCTTGATCCAAGAAATACCGTCTCGAGTCTTGATAAAATAGCTTTTCCAGAGATATTGCGTGAGGCTATTACCTTTGCTCTTTCGAAACCAAACGGCATTATTCTTACCACGGGTCCAACAGGATCAGGAAAGACAACAACTCTTTATGCGTTCCTTCATCATGTATACACCCCAGAAGTAAAAATTATCACCATTGAAGATCCTATAGAATACCACCTAGAGGGACTTACCCAAACACAGGTGGAGACCGATAAAGGTTACACGTTCGTTGCCGGACTTCGTGCTGCGCTACGACAAGACCCTGATGTAATCATGGTTGGTGAAATCCGTGACGAAGATACAGCAAAAGTTGCAGTAAATGCAGCACTCACCGGTCACCTTGTATTTTCAACACTTCACACCAACAACGCTTCGGGAACTATTCCTCGTCTTATCGATCTGGGGGTCAATCCAAAAGTAATCGCGGCGGCTCTTTCGGTGTCTCTCGCACAACGCCTTGTCCGAAAGCTCTGTGAAGAATGTAAGGGTGCCTATGAGTCAAACGAAAAAGAATCTCGTGTGATCACTAATATTTTAGGGGAGATGCTTGTTTCTGGAAAAGAAGCATCGATGTTTGGCCACACCCCCTCCCCTTCTTATACGCTCTATCATTCTTCAGGATGTGAACACTGTTCAGGTACCGGATATAAAGGGAGAACAGGAATCTTTGAAGCTGTTATTATGAACGCGGATATAGAAAAAACACTGATTACTAATCCAAGTGAACGAGAAGTGAGAAATGCTGCAAAAAATCAAAAAATTCCAAGCCTTCGTGAGGATGCTATACTAAAAATGTTGGAAGGAATCACTTCTTTTGATGAGATTAGTCGCGTCGTTGACCTTTATACTCCAGAGTAATCAAGAGGGAATACAAAAACCCATATACCTCTAAGCAACCCCTTGGTGAAGAACATTCCTTCGTGAGGATAGACACAGAGGCAACGAGTGCAACCAGATCGTCCTTCGAATTAGAAAGTGAGAAAATTCCCGATTGTTTAGAGATATATGGGTTCTGACAAATTCGTAACAAAACTATATTACTTTCGTAATGATGGCTCAATTATAGCATATAAAAAACTTTTGTCAAATATTGACCTCACTCACCTTGTATGACCAAACTTTCCCCTCCTATTGAACTAGAAGAAACGAGACACTTAGATAGTACACTTCGACCTGAGAAATTTTCTGATTATATTGGTCAAGAGGTTATTAAAAAGAATCTTCACATCCTCCTTACTGCCGCAAAGGAGCGTAACGCTCCCCCTGAACACATTTTATTATATGGTCCACCTGGGCTTGGAAAGACAACACTCGCTCATCTTATCGCAAAAGAACTGCACGCCAATCTAAAACTCTCAAGTGGTCCTGCAATTATGAAAGTTGGAGATCTTGCAGCGATCCTCACGAACCTCACTCCCGGGGATGTTCTCTTTATTGATGAGATTCATAGACTTAACAAACTCATTGAGGAGGTTTTGTACCCTGCAATGGAGTCTGGGAAACTTGATATTGTGATTGGGAAAGGTCCGACTGCAAGAACTATACAACTCGACCTTCCTCCTTTTACATTAATTGGGGCGACTACTCGTATCTCTCTTCTCTCTTCCCCTCTTCGGTCACGATTCTCAGGTGGTGTGTATCGTCTTCAGTATTATACGGAAGAAGAAATAGCGACGATTGTAAAACTAAGCGGTGAAAAATTAGGTACGATTGTTCCAGATGATGCAGCACACGAAATAGCGAAGCGCTCACGTTTTACTCCGCGTATTGCTAACTACTATCTTAAGCGTGCACGAGACTATGCCCAAGTACACAAAGCTCTTCTTGATAAAGAGGTGGTTGATACTTCTTTATCACTTCTTGAAATCGATGAGTTCGGCATAGGGGTATCAGAGAGAATTATTCTTGAGTGCCTCGTTAACGTGTTTAACGGTGGACCTGTTGGACTCAACACCCTTGCCGCAGCAACAGGTGAAGAAGAGGCGACGATTGCTGATGTTACCGAGCCATATCTCCTCCAGATTGGAATGATCGAGCGAACAGCCCGAGGAAGAAAAGCTACTGAAAAAGCGAT
>CAZNVC010000002.1:0-58033 GCA_964576685.1 uncultured Candidatus Saccharibacteria bacterium | reverse complement strand
ATTGAAACACTTTTTTTTACGAATAATCAAAAAACAATTATTACTGTTGCTGAAGTACGTGGGGTGTGTATCTATCTTGCACATAAAAATAATCTTCTTCTCTATGAATACTCTCCTCCTCAGGTGAAGCTTGCTATCACAGGGTATGGTAAAGCTACAAAAGAAGATGTTGCCCACATGTTACCAAAAATCCTTAAACAACCCCTTCTCATTAACTCACTTGATGATGAGATCGACGCAATTGCTATAGCACTCACTCATAGCGCAAACAAAGGAAATAGTCTTATTTTACAAAGATATTTGTAGGTGTTTATAAAAACACTTGCATGTATTTATGTTAGATGGTATCTTTTCATTACATTAAATTTATATTGAGTACTATGCTTATTGAAGAAGAGGAACCAAAGGTGGGTGGTGATTTAAATCCGGATGCGCTTGAAGCTGTGTTTGAAGAGGATGTGCTTGTTGACGAAGAAGTGGTAGTGTTTAACAGTAAAGAGGACGATGAGGAAGCAGATGAGATCGATATTGCCTTTGCTGCAAATGATGAAGGGTACTGGTAAGAGGGATAACAGTCTGCTTCACTTAACAGACAAAAGAACAAAGATACATACAAACGGTGGCCACGAAGTGGCCACCGTTTGTATGTATCTTTCGCTCCCTGACGCCTGTTACCTTTTATTTCACCACTATTTTCACAAATCGCTTTTTTCCAATCTTAAAGGTACCGTTATATGCAGGGTGTCTTGGATCCTTTATTTGTCCCTTTTCAATATCATTCACTGCTCCCTCTTCTACCAATCTTCTCCAGTCAGTCTTTGAAGAAATAATCCCTGCTTCAACCAACACATCAGCGAGTAATCTTTCTTCGGTTGCAGTAATTTCTGGTATTGTTTCTGGTACCCCTCCTTTTTCAAACGTTTCTATCCATGATTTTTTTGCGAGCGCAGCATCTTTTTCTGTATGGTATAGCGTAACGAGTTCAAGTGCTAGTCTCATTTTAATATCTCGAGGATTAGCTCCTTCTGCGAGCTCTATTTCTATTTTTTGAATATCTTCTAAAGAAATATCTGTGGTGAGCATGAAATATTTTATAATAAGGTCATCATGTATTGCCATTATTTTACCAAACATATCAAACGGTTCGTCGACAATGGTAATAATATTTCCCCATGAGGTCGACATTTTCCTTCCATCTGTTCCTTCAAGCATAGAAAACGTGATCACATTCTGTCTGGTCATTCCATAATGCTCTTGTATTACACGTCCTGCTTTAAGGTTGAAAAGTTGATCGAACCCACCAATTTCAATGTCCGCTTTTACAGCAACTGAATCATATCCTTGCATGATTGGATAAAGAAATTCACGAAGTGATATTTCCTTTCCTGCTTCATACCTATCTTTAAAATTTCTTCTTGCAAGCATCTGTTGTACTGAAAAACATTCAGCAAGTGTTACAAGCTCACCGAATGTTAACTTGGCAAGCCAGTCATTATTGTAGACGAATTCTGTTTTAGAAATGTCGAGGATTTTTGAAATCTGACTTTTGTAGTCTTTTAGATTCTCATCGATTTGAGCACGGGTAAGCATGGGACGTTTCTCAGTTTTATCTGATGCATCACCCACCTGAGCAGTAAAATCACCAACAATAAGCACTATTTGGTGTCCTAATTTTTGAAATTCTCTAAGCTTACGAAGTGGAACTGCCCGGCCAATGTGTATTTTCCCTCCTGTTGGGTCAATACCAAGCTTAATGCGAAGCTGTCTTCCGGAAAGAAGCATTGCTTTAAGATCTTCTTTTACAAAAACATCTTCAACACCTCGTGTTAAGATTTCGTCGATTCTTTTTTCATCAGTAATTACTTTATCCATAGGTTCAATACTACCATAGGCACCACTTTTGTTTAAGTATATGGTACTATAGACAGATGTCAGATTCTTATGTGTATCGACGGAAGCGTGCAAAAAATAAGTTCTTCAAAGAGCTCTTTTTGGTGTTTTTTTCCTTAGGAGTTATTGGTATCGCGCTCCTTATCACTTGGCTTGCCACCATACAACTTCCTGATTTTAATAACTTTGAAAATAGAAATATTGCTAATTCGACGAAAATTTATGACAGAACAGGAAAAATAGTGCTTTATAACATTCATGACAACGTGAGACGAACTGCGGTTCCTATTGAAGAAATAAGTCCATATATACGACAAGCTACTATCTCTATTGAAGATGCACACTTCTATGAACATTATGGGTTTAGACCAACCTCTTTTATTCGTGCAACAATTGCAAACATAAGCTCAGGGGGGTATTCACAAGGAGGTTCGACTATTGATCAGCAGGTAATAAAAAATGCACTTCTTAGTCGAGAAAAAACTATTTCACGTAAACTTAAGGAAATTCTTCTTTCTTTAAAGCTCGACAGGGAGCTTCCTAAAGATACTATTTTACAAATATATCTTAATGAAAGTCCTTACGGTGGAACTATTTATGGTGTCGAAGAGGCTTCCCTTACATATTTTGGTAAGAAAGCTAAAGATGTAAACCTCACAGAAGCAGCGTATCTTGCAGCACTTCCTCAAGCACCAACGTACTACTCCCCTTACGGAAAACATAGAGATGAATTAGAAAAAAGAAAAAATCTTGTACTGCAACGAATGTACGATCTTGGGTATATTACAAAAGAAGAGAAAGAAAGTTCTCAGAAAGAACAAGTTTCTTTTGAAAAAGATCTCTCTAATAGTGGTAAAGCAATGCATTTTGTTATGTATATTCGTGAATATTTGGAAGAAAAATATGGTGTTGATATGGTACAAAATGGAGGACTTAAAGTAATCACCACCTTAGATTATAATCTTCAGAAACAATTTGAGGATATTGTTAAAGAGGGTGCATTTACTAACATGAAGAAGTTTAAAGCTGAGAACTCTGCACTCGTTGCTATTGATCCAAAGACAGGACAAATCCTTAGTATGGTTGGATCGCGAGATTTTTTTGATACAGAAATTCCTGGACAATTTAATATTGCAACTGCCTTTCGTCAACCAGGATCTTCTTTTAAGCCTATTGTGTATGCCGCTGCTTTTAAGCTTGGCTATACACCTGAGACTGTTCTTTTCGATGTACCTACGCAGTTCAGTTCACTTTGTGATGCTTACGGGAACCCACTTAGAAGTAACATAGATTCTTCTGTGTGTTATATGCCAGAAAACTATGATGGATTATTTAGAGGTCCTGTCTCACTCCGTGATGCCCTTGCTCAATCCCTTAATATTCCTGCAGTGAAACTGCTATACCTCACTGGGCTTAATAATGCTATTTCGCTTGCTCAAGCGATGGGTCTTTCTACAATTACCGATCCTGCACGGTATGGTCTTTCCCTTGTTTTAGGTGGAGGTGAAATTACTCTTCTTGAACTTACTAATGCATATGGGGTTTTTGCTGATAATGGTATTTACCATAAACAACAAGGTATTCTTGAAGTACGTGATAATGATGATAGTGTGTTACAAAAATTCTCCCTCAACGAAACAGAGGTACTTCCAGAATCTGTTACTACACTTATCTCTAGTGTTCTTTCTGATAATGTAGCAAGAACACCATCCTACGGTGCTGATTCAGCACTTCATTTTAAAGATAGGCCTGTTGCTGTAAAAACAGGAACCACAAATGACTACAAAGATGTTTGGGTTGTTGGGTACACCCCGTCAATTGTTATTGGTATGTGGGCAGGAAATAACGACAATACACCTATCGATAAAAGAACTGCTGGATTCGTGCTTGCTCCTGTGTGGCGAAAAGCTATGGACGTAGCAGTTGCTGGGACACAGGTTGAGTATTTCCCTGATCCACTCCCAAATACCTCATCTAAACCTGTTCTTAAGGGTCAATACTGTGCAAATGACGGAATACACACGATACTTAATTATGTTATTAAAGATAATCCTGACGGAGCATACCCTTCTTCACCTACGAACGATTCACAATATTCTCTTTGGGAAACAGCTATTCAAAAGTGGTTACTTAGCCACCCTCTTGCATGCGGATATGCACCATCTCCAGTACAACAACAATCAACAAACACCCCTCCTGTTTCTTACCCTGTTGAAATAGCGACAACCACCGTGCAGTAAAGTAGGGGTAGGTTGTAAGATATATAGATATAAATATATATACAATTTAATACAGATTGTACTTATAATTTAAGACTATACCCTTTCTTCTCCAGTATTTCTTTTGTTTTTCTTTGTATTAACTGACTTCGTTTTACAGAAGATGTTTGTACTGTAACGTTTTTTTTAGATAGTGTAATTTCTTCTGGTTTCAATATTATTCCGGTTGCTTCTTGTATATATAACAATACCTCATCTTTAGAATCTTTATTTTTTTGAATCTGTAAGAAATGTTTTTTAAAAAGACCTTGGTCCATAGATTACCGATTAAGTGGCATGAGAAGGTAGGTGAAGGTAATATCTTGTTTCCCTTGAATAAAAAGAGGTTTGTGTGGAGTAGTGAACTTACACACAAGAGCATCTCCTTGTATGTGAGGTAATACATCGAGGAAAAATTTATTATTATATTTCATTTCAATATCATCTCCTTCCTTAACAGCTTTAATACTGTGAGTCACTTGCCCAACTTTTTCACTCTTACTGTGAACAGTACATTTATTATCAGTAAACACACACTCTACTTGCGAATACTGATCATTAAAAAAAGTGGTGAGAAGTAGCGCTTTTTGGAGTTCTTCTTTAGATAAGGAAACAGTAGTAGTGAACTCTTTAGGGAATAGCTGTCTATAGTCCGGAAAATGCCCTGTAATGGTGTGTATTGAGAGTGTAAGGGTATTTCCTGTAAAGGAGATGATATTGTTGCTGCGCGAGAGAACAACATCACCTTCTTCTTCGTTAATTATTTGCAAAATTTCACCGATATGTTTCTGAGGAATAAGAAATGAAAACTCTAAATCTTTATCATTAGGAATTGTTTTTTCTGCAAGACGATATGAATCTGTTGCCACAGAATAAATAAAATTATCCTTTGTGTACACAAAAATAGAAGAAATCTCTGGCTTAATATCTGTTGTCGCAGAACAGAATGCAACTTCTCTAAGAAGAACATCAATCGATTCTTTTGGAAGTGAACCAATAGTCTCCCCTTGATTAGGAAGTGTAGGGAAATCTTCATATGGAGTTGTTTTTATCTCAATCACCCCCTTCTCTGTAGTGATACTAAAGACGCCTCCAACAAGTTCACACACAAGAGTAATATCTTTTGAATTAAATGTAGAGATAATTCTAAGAAGTGTTTCACCTTGGAGTAAGCAGGCACCGTTAACAACACCTTTAATAGGAATACTTTTTTCACAAAAGAGTTCTAAGTTAGTGGCACGAAGTGTAAGGAGATGGTTCGTTACTTCTAAATGAATATCTTGGAGGAAGTTTTGTGACTGCACCTTACTACGTGCACGAGACACTTGCTGTACTGCTTTAATAAATACTTCACCTTTGCATTCGAATTTCATAGTACTTAGTATATATAAAATATAATACTAAGTATAGGTCTGTGGATGTTGTGGAAATGAGTAAAAAGTATTTTAAAATAAAGCTTTTTTAGAATTGTTACTATAAGAGTGGTTACTTTTTTAGAATATCATTTGTGTACAAACAAACATTATTCTTATTCCGATAAGGATAACCCTATAACTTATTACTATCTTATTCTTTAGTTATTCACATAGTTATTCACAAAAAAGAAAAGTAATAAAATAATACTGAAATAAACCTCTTTACATTAAAAAGTATTCTTTACTTTAGACTAACATTGCTCGTATATCTTCTATTTCTCGTGATAACTGAGGGTTATCTTTAAGTAATCCTTTAATTTTTTCATACGAGTGAATCACTGTAGTATGATCTCTTCCTCCTAACCTGTCGCCTATCATTGGATAAGAAATATCAAAATCTTCTCGTAAAATATACATTACAATTTGGCGAGGCTTCACCACATCCTTTCTTCTGGTTTTGTTATAAATATACACATCAGGAATATGATAGTAATCAGAAATCATCTTCACTATCTCAGGGATTGAAATACTTTTCTTTGCTCGTACGCTATTTTTAAGAAGATTTTTAACATCAAGAAGAGTCACTGCTTGTTGTTTAACTTGTATGTACCCAAGAATTGATGTCATTACCCCTTCTAGTTCACGAATATTCCCTTGAATAGTTTCTGCGATGTATTGAAGCACTTCCTGAGGGATTTTTTCTCGATAATCTCTCGTTTTAATTTGTAAAATAGCCAATCGGGACTCAATTGAAGGGATGTTAACATCAACAATCATTCCATGGTTAAAACGAGATCGTAATCGGTCCTCAAGTCCTTGGATAAGATTAGGGTGTTTATCTGAAGAAAAAATAATCTGCTTGTTCATCTCATAAAGAGAATTAAAAAGATGGAACAATTCATCCTGGGTTCTTTCTTTTCCATTAATAAACTGAATATCATCCATTATAAAAACATCAAATTTGCGATATTTTTCTTTAAAGCTATTTATTTTATTAAGGTTTGTAGCATTCACATAATCCATGTAAAACTTTTCAAGTGAAGTGTAGAAAATTTTTCGATCTGGATATTTCTTTTTAACCGCATTCCCTACCGCTTGAAGAAGGTGGGTTTTTCCAAGTCCAGTATTACCGTACACAAAAAGCGGATTATAGATAATTCCAAGACCATTAATAACTGCCTGCGAACATGCATACGCGACTTCATTGAAAGACCCAACAATAAAGTTCTCAAATGTGTAACGAGGGTTAAGTCCATCATCTTTATTAATATAAAGATCGTTTAAAGGAAGAGGTTGACCAACAATTGAGATATGTTGTGCTTTTTTTTGAAGTGTTTCTGGTTTTACTACGGTAAAAACGATAGAACGAACACCTTCATGGATGGTGCGTAAAATTCGAAGGATAAATTTGTGATATTTTTGGTTAAGCCAATCTTTCACAAACTCATTAGGGACACCGATAGTAACCTCCCCTTCTTTATAATCAATAATACGAGTATTTTTGAACCACGTATTAAAGTTAACTCGAGAAAGTTCTATCTCAATTTGAGATAAAGCACTATTCCAAAGTTGTTGATAGTCCATATGTACCATGTAGTATACACGTCAAAGTTTTTGTTACAACTTGACGAAGGAAAAGATAACAGATACTTAAATAGACAGCCGCGGTAAAGGTGAAGAGGTATTTACTTTTAGGTGAGTTGAAGTTTACCTACAAAAGAAACCTAATTATCCCCTCAGTTGATTTTTATAACGTTTTACTGTAGAATGGCGCCATGTCAATTACATATAATCCAAAGAATAAGAAGCGATACACAACACACGGATTCCTCGTACGTATGGCCACAAAAGGAGGCCGTAAGGCACTTTCTCGTCGCAGAAGTATTGGTCGTAAAAAGCTTTCAGTGTAATCCTTAAAGAGGTAAAGGGTGGTTGTTTTGTGTTGTATATAAAAGAATATTGCCGCTTATTTATTCTCTCTACATATGCTCCCTAAATCAAAAAGACTCACTAAAGAAGATTTTACAAGGAATCGTCCAAAAATTATCTTTCGCGGTGAGTTGTTTGATATTGCGGTGGTTACACTTCCTACTCAGAAATTTGCTTGTGTAATAGCAAAAAAAACACTTAAACGGGCAGTAGATAGAAATAGAGTAAAACGAAGAATTCTAAACACTCTTCAAAAAATAAAAACTACAAGCACACACTCATTCATTTTTTATCCAAAAAAAATAAGCCTCGACACCCCCTACTCACAATTACATGAGGAAATAAAGAAAGTATTTGCTACACTACACTAACATGTTTCATACAATTTTTTACGAACCAGTTTACAACCTTATTGTTATCGTACTTAACCTTGTTCCTCTTCATGATATAGGGGCAGCAATTATCATTGTTACCCTTATTGTTAAAGGGCTTCTCCTTCCACTTAATCTTTCTGCACTACGTACACAGTACATGATGAAGAAAATCGAGCCAGAGATGAAAAAAATTAAAGAGCTTCAAAAGAAGGATCCTCAGGCTGCTTCAAAACAAATGGTTGAGCTCTATAGAAGGGATAAAATCAATCCATTTTCCAGTCTTTTTGCGGTGATTCTACAAATTCCCCTCTTCTTTGCATTGTACTTTGTTTTTTCCAAAGGGTTGTTTAATGATCCTCAATCTCTGTACTCATTTGTTTCCTTTCCTGAGACACTCCACACGTATGCGTTTGGTCTTTTTGATGTGAAGGAGAAAAATATTGTGGTTGCTATTCTTGCTGGAGTGTCGTCATTTTTGTTAGCTCGTCGCCAAACAGAAGGTATGGGTACTACTAAGACAGACAAAGAAGAATCTTTCCAAGACAGCTTTTTGAAGTCAATGAGAATACAAATGTTGTATGTTCTTCCAGCTATTGTTGCGTTCTCAGGTGTGTTTCTTCCATCTGCTCTTGCACTCTATTGGTTTGTAAGTAATATGACAAGTTACGGGCTTGATGTGTATATGAAAAACAAACTTGCCCATCTTAAACCAGTACATTAATTAAATGTATTTGGTTAAGGAACGCTTTCTATACAATTAGAAGTTTCGCACGCATAATCTTTTACAGCACACATATTGAAGGTCCCTGCTCCTGGGTTAATTGGGCATGCCCATTTCGGTAAAGTGACAGGAAATCCTGCAGACTGAGTGCAGTCATTACTTGGGGAGCTTGGTGCTGTGCCATTCGCACAACAATTATAATCCGCAAATGCATTTGCAAGTGGAGGGACCCCTGGTGTTATCGGCCTCCCAGCACTTACATTAATTGATTTTTTTAATTCTTGGATCCCCGCACGTATATTTGTCCGAGGGTCAAGGATCGAAGAATCACACACTTTATCCTTTCTGTTAATTTGCATGAGACCACAGTCAAATGACCCATCAGCATTGGCTAAGCTTCCAGTTCTTTGAGGAGGGTTTATGACTCCACGAGATTCTCTGCACATAATAACCACCGTAATTCTGTAGTCGATACCAGCCGCAGCAGACTCTTCTTTTATGATTGGAAGAAATTGATTATATGCGCAACCACTAAGTAATGTGCATCGTACCCCACCACAAACACCAGCAGGAGAAGTTATTTTTGATTTTACGGCGTCCGGAGATTCGCAAGATTTTGAAGAGGTAAGTATCGTTCCTGTGTTAGATACAGGGCTGGTAGTAGTTCTAATAATACTCCCTGTAGTACCACCAACTCGCAACCCCTCTAACCCTACATCCCCCGTAATCAACCCCTTGTTCACTGTAAACAAAATAAGAAACAAAGAAAACACACCAAGTAATCCAAGTGTTACTTGTTTAATAATCTCATTTGATTTACGTATAGTAGGCTCAGATGCCTGCATACGAAGTATTCCTGCTACACCATATCTATAAAATGCAGCCCCAACAATTGCTACAAAGAAAAGAGTGTAAAGAAACGTCGATGTTGCTAAAAAAGAAGTATTCCCTCCATTAAAAGCAGGAGCTTGTACTCCAAGAGAGGAGAGGGATTTTGGTTCAAGGGTTCTGTATTCCATAGACACTAATCCCCTTGTATAAGGTTGGTATTAAGAAGCCATAACGTCCCGTCTTGTTTTTTGTTAAAACTAATAACATCATTAGCTTCTGAAAGAGAGATTTTCACCACATCAAAGACACCCTCCTTTTCATTGAAATTATAAAGGGTGTATCGATTGCCAGAATTTTTATCAATAAGCGCAAGATCATCACTAAATGAAATCCTCCCCTGGAACCAGTCATCAGGTAAGCCTTCGGTTGTTTTTGGAATGGTTCTTGGAATGGCACAGATAAGAAAATCTTTTCTTCCCCACGCACATTTTGAGGCGAGTGTTTTAATAGGAAGCACTTGTATGGTTCCATTATCAGAAAAGAATGTTGCAAGGCCTTTACTTCCCCACATACTGTTAAGAATGAATCCTGATTCGTGAGGTAGACTCATGAGGCCAGTCTTTTCAACTATTTCTGACTGAAAAAGAGGAAGGCTAAAGGTTCCCCCTTCGATATATGCTGAAGGTTTTGTGGTGACATAAAGAGTGTCTCCCCCATACGAAATAGACCACTCCCTAAAAGGAGAAGAAGCAACAAGGTGTGTTCCTTTTGTGGTATCTATTGTGTAGACAGCACTACCTTCTTCTGTTGCTACTACGTATGACGCTTTGGTTTTTGTTTTGTTGACAGCAACAGACATTACTTGAGAGGTAAGGTATTGCACATTAAGGAGTGGAAGCGCAGACCCCGTTTGTTCAACATGAGGAACGTTTGCAATAAGGCCAACAACAGTATTTTTTTCCTGATCAACGTAACGAATAATAACCCTGTTACCATTATCAATAAAGTATGCATCATACACCCCAGGAATTACGGTATTACTTATTTGGAAAACAGTGCCGGTCTCAACCGGATATCCATAAATATACCCAGTTATCCTGTCTACAAAAAGAAGTACAGATGAGGTGGCGCGGATTGTCTTTTTTACCTCAAGTGTGGTCGAACCATTGGAGACTGTTTCGCTTATTTCTTTAAGTATTTGATCAGTAATAAATGTTTGTCCTGTTGAGGGCCTATTCCAAACTTCAACGAGCGGGTTTTTAAGAGGATCAGTTACTTCTGTTGTGGTGGTAGAGGTTGTGTTTTCTCCCCAAGTAAGGAACTGAAAACGAGGTGGAAAACTTCTTGTAGGTTTTGGGTCATTGGTTCCATTAAGTGACGGAGCTATTGCGGGCTGTGCGTAAAAAAAATACCAAATAAGAATAATAATAACAAAAAAAAGAACGAATCCTGTCGCGATAAGTAAACGGCGGTTACCATTATTTTCCATACAAGAAGTATAGCAAGAGGAGAGTCGAAAGTAGAGGGTGAAAAGTGGAAGCCTCCGGAGAATGTTCACCTCTTGTGTCGGTGATGGTTAGATGACAACAGTAACCCGTATCCTATTTCTAGGATGAGTATGAACTATTTATATACATGCCAATGAGCTTCTGTGTTTTTCTCGTCACAGAAGATATAGCCAAAATTAGTGAATGTGGAGTTGCACCAACTAAGAGATGGTCCACTTGTGAAGGCGCGAATGCATGCGTTAAGAGTCGAGTCATTGAGGCTAATGTCTACCGGGGTGAGACCTGGCCCGTGACTCTTGTGTCCGGCTTCTGTTCCACCTGTTACAACGATACTTCCTCTACACGCATCTCTTAATTGTCCTAACATGGTGATGGTGGAATCAGGTAGCCCCCCTACAGTTGTGCACCCGGTTTGTGAAGGACTACTACACACGTTCTTATTAACAGAAATATTTATATTGGCAAGTTGGGCGCGAACAGCTCCGTCATTTTGAATTGCAGAGGACCCTGATCCAGACGGCTGTGCTGTGTTTTGTTGTGTTGTTGCAGGGGTGGTTCCACCAGAAACCCCTCCATTTGTTGCTCGCAACCCCTCTAACCCTACATCCCCCGTAATCAACCCCTTGTTCACTGTAAACAAAATAAGAAACAAAGAAAACACACCAAGTAATCCAAGTGTTACTTGTTTAATAATCTCATTTGATTTACGTATAGTAGGCTCAGATGCCTGCATACGAAGTATTCCTGCTACACCATATCTATAAAATGCAGCCCCAACAATTGCTACAAAGAAAAGAGTGTAAAGAAACGTCGATGTTGCTAAAAAAGAAGTATTCCCTCCATTAAAAGCAGGAGCTTGTACTCCAAGAGAGGAGAGGGATTTTGGTTCAAGAGAGGTGTATGAGGTTGGCATTGCTATTATGTGGTGTAGTATAACAAAAAACAGATTACAGAATCACTTCCCCTACTATTATTTTCGAGTATCAAAAATAAGTTCAAGACCAGTTTCTGTTTTTTGGATACGCTTATCTGGTCCGGTTACTTTGATGGTAAGCATTTTTGAGCCATAACTATTTTCTTGAGGATGCAGTGCAAGAATTCTTCCTCCGAGCGGCGTCGTAGGAAGACCGTCTAGGAACCAACTAAATACAGGATTTTTTTGCTCCTTTTGTGACACATAAAAAGGCTCAAGCGATAAAGTAAAATCTTTTGTTGCTTCAAAGCGTCGCTCAACTGCTTTATTAAAATCAGATCCAAGGACGGGGTCGTAGACATATAATAGAGGCATGAGTGCGTGAGGAAGTACGGTAATTGTTTTTGTTCCAGTATTGCCAAGCGGACTACGGGCGAGCACCTTTATTTCATTTTTATTTTCCATATAGTCTAAACGAATGCTTGCCGACTGCTTTCCTCTTCCAGAAACTCCGGGAATAATAGAATCATTAAGATACCATGAATATGACAACATTGAAGGAGGAACAGGAGAGCCATTGTCGCTTATCTGTGGGAGCGCAGTTACTCGCACAAGTGCTCCATCAGAAGGAAGAGACCTTCCTTCGTAGAGAGGCGGAACGTAACTCTTTGGTGCTTCAAAGAGAAGGACTACTGATGATGGGTTGATATTGATAGTTTGTTCAATTGATGAACCATCGGCATTTTCTGCTGTGACATTGACACGAACCCCCTCCCCAACACCTCCTGTTTTCACAGAAATAGTCTTTTCCCCTTCTCCGCGTGCAACTACTGCACCATTTACCTTCCAGGTGATTATCGCCGTGTCCACATTAAAGGAATAACTCTCAAGCGTGAGAGAGACACTACTTTTAGGAAGAGGGTTTTGAGGGGACAGGGTGATCTTTGCAGTGAGATCTGCGTACACACAAGAAAACGAAAAGAATTGTAGAAAAAGAAAGGTGGTAAGAGTAATGAGCTTTCTCATAGGTTCTTTGATTGTGCAACTTCATCTTTCATCTGTTGTATCTTAAGGAGCTGAGAAGGATCACTGGTGATGATCTGGTCTTCAGTATATGAAGCAACCACCTTAAGCGCTACATGCTTAAGCCCAGCAAAGAATATCCCTTCCCCTACCCCTGACTCAAGAAGGAGAAACTTCTCTTCGTTGGTAAGGTTAAATGTTTTTTGGACAATATCGATGGAAGAAGGAGATTGTTTAAGGAGAATCTGAATTGAAGAGTTGGTAATAATAGGAAGGCCGTATGGTGACTTAAGAAAGTCACCAACGTCTTGGGTGATAGTTGCAAGTCCGAGATAATATTTTCTTCCACGCTTCGCAAGCCCAAAGAGGAACGACGCAGTGTCATCATTTTTCATCATGATCCACGCTTCGTCCACTACAAGAAGTCGCTTACGCAGATTCTTTCGTACCGCATTCCAAATGAAGTGAGTAATGAGATACATCGCGACAGGCTTAAGTTCATCTTCCATATCTCGAATAGAGAAACAGACAAGCTTTTTATTAATATCAACGTTTGACGGTTGGTTGATAAACCCTGCCCACGTCCCTTTTGTATATTTTGAAACTCTCTGAAGAAGACTGTCAGACCCTTCGATCCCTGAGAGCACGGTTTCAAAATCAGAAAGAAGAGGAGGTTCTAGTTGTGTAAAGTCAGTATCACCATTAATATCCTTAAGAGCATATGTTTCCGTGATGGCTTGGTCAATAATCGCATCTTCTTCTGGAGTAAGTCCTCCGAGCATAACACGGAAGAGTCCAACCAAGTTCACAATATTTGATCGCAATACTTCTGAAGGTGATTCGTCTTGTGTTGGGTGAGGAAGGTCAAACGGGTTGATGTGGTGTTCACCAACAAGAGAGATGTCAAAATATCGTCCCCCGACGGACTCTGCCAAAAATTCATATTCTCGTTCTGGGTCGATAATAAGCACCTCAGTATCAAACATAAGTGTTCGAAGAATCTCGAGCTTCGTAAAATAACTTTTACCAGAACCTGATTTTGCAAAGACTATCGAGTTATAGTTTTCAAGCGAGAAGCGGTCAAAAAGAATAAGACTTCCGTTGTGACGGTTAAGTCCGTAAAGAATTCCTTTATCTGAAGAAAGATCAAAAGAAACAAAAGGAAAGAATGAAGAAAGAGGAGATGTGTTAAGCTTGTTTTTTATTTGGAGTAAATCTTGCCCAACTGGAAGCGTGGAGAGAAACCCTGTATCTTGTTGGAAAAGAGAAGGCTTCACGTAGACGAGCTTACTTTCGAGAATATTTTTAATTTCATTCTCAGCTTTATCAACCTCCTCATTTGTCTTTCCATAGAGAGTAATATACAGTGACACCTCAAACATCTTTTCCTGTGCTTGGGTGAGTCCGTCACGGAGATCTTCAAGATCCTGATACGCGACATCAAGCGTTGGATCACGAATAAGCCCCTTCTCTTCTCGGGTCATGATCTGACTTTCTACCTCGGCCACCTTTCTTTGGAAGTGTTTCATCACTTCGCCGGTATTAAGTGGAGTTACGTGAATAGCAATATCAAAAACTTTATCGAGGTTAATAACAGGACTTAGCCAGTTATCATTAAGAAAACGAGGATATGAAATTACAAAGAACGAGCGAACAATTACTGTTCCTAAGTTAAGTGCCTTTGGTTGTATTTCAAGAGCACTCGGTGCGATGATGTCTTTTAACTGCATTTCTGCAATCTTATACACCTGTTCTGGAAGTACAGGACTCACCGGAGAAGAAAGAGGTTGTGCTGGTTTTTTGTTGAGAAAGTCGAAAAGTCCCATATATAATTATTGTCCCACTTTAGGGGCTGAATGATCTCCTTCCCCAGGGTTAAAGAGTTTGTAAAAAAGCTCGACCACCTCCTCTGTTCCGAGTCGCTGAGCACGAACCCCGAAACGGGAGAGACCTTGTATTACGGTCATGGTGCGTTGTTCAAGCTGAATACGAGCAGACTCAAAATCAGATTCTGTTTTCTTTGCATTATTACCATCGCTTGAAAATGAAAGGAGCGAGGATGGATTAATCGCTTGCGTTGTTTGGTTAAAGTATGGAATAGAAATAAAAAAGTGTTTTGTCATGATGTTACTCTCTTCAGTGAACTTGGTGATGAATCCCATATATTCGTGAATCTGAATCTTAAGGAGATCTTCCTTTACTTGCGTGCTTCGTTCTTGGAGAAGATCCATATAGGGCTTAATGTTGAGTTTTCTTGATTGCACGAAAAATTGAACAGGAAAATCAAGTGAGTTAAGAAAGTTTTGGAACTGTGAGAGCACGGCCTGCTGTTCGTCATCACTTTTGAGACCAAGGTTAAGTGAGCTTGTGAGTAAGACAGCACGAAGCTCGCCTGTCTTTAGAATTACAATACCATCGCGCACGCGCTCGATAGGGACAAACTCTTGTGTTGATAGTCCTTTAGCCATATACGCTACAGTATACCTCAGAAATTTTTACTCCCTATCTTCTTTCTGTGAGTTGCTCTCAAAAACATCAAGTCCAAGCGCGAGGTCGTGGATCTTATCTCTATTTGTTTTCTCGATAATGATTTCTTTTTGGGTGTTCGCTACCACCTGATCGACAGACGTTTCCATTTTTTGGAGTGGTGGTTGTTTCCACGTATACACTTTTGCGCCGGTGTAGTAACTAAATGCACTCTCGAGGATTTCACCAAATGACCTGTTATTAAACTTTACAAACGCGAGCGCTAGAAAGAGTGAAGCAACGGGAATAATTAATATAATCGCAAAGAATTTAATAGGAACAAGGGTCCAGATGATAAATGAAAGTCCTCCAGCGCCGACAATATACCCAAACTGCTTTAAGGTAAAAGGACCAAACACTTTATCTTCCATGTCGATAAATTGTGGTACGCGGAATTGCATAAGAATAGTATAACAGAACACAGGACACAGACAACGGACCAGATAAAGGTTTCTTAATAAACCCTTTACACTTACCCTTTATTCACCAGCGACTTCTCGATACGGGTCTACATTATAATGCGTTGGAGCAACACTGTAGGTTGCACGGTTGATGGTTGGGTCTGCGACAGTCTTTCCCTTTTCCCCGAACATAAAACTCTTCAGTGCAATCTTTGAGTCGAGACTATTTTCTTCTTCTTGTTTTTTAATCGTGCCGATTTGTTCTTGAATATGCTTGAGTCGCTCCTCGATCTCTTCGTCATTTGGAATGGTACTTAGGACTTGCAGCTGTTCAAGAAGCTGAGAGCGTGATCCAGGGGCAATAACCGTTGTTTTTTTAGGAGAAGTAAGTGGAGAGGCTTGGTTGTTTTGTAGGCCTGAGGTTCTCTTTGTGGTGTCGAGTAATTCTTTCCTGAGCTCTTCTTTTGAGCGAAGCCCCTGGAACTCGAGAGTCTTTATCTCCCCTGTTTGTTTGAACAAAGAGATACGAGCCTTTTCAAGAATAGAGTGCTCGAGGTCATTTGCAATTTTAAGTGCGTCTTCACCAGTTACTCCGACGAGTTCTTGAAGTGCCTGTACCACATCTTCTGGCATAAGCGCCCCGATCAAGATGAAAGAAATAATATTAGAAAGTGCCACCTGATTACCAACAGGAATCTTGTAGTTGTTCGCCAAACTTACCGTGGTTGACTCAACATCCCCGCTCGCAATGAGGTCTTGAATCTCTGGGGAAGCATTATCAAAAAGTTCGTCAGGGTTTTTTGCAATGTATGCTGGTGTACTCATAGTTTTTTATGCTGTTTCTGGCTCGCGAACATCTTTTTCTTGCTGAGAGACTTTTTCGCGCTGTTGCTGTGCAGCTCTTCTGGCCCCCACTGAACCAAAGTCACTCAGAGGTTTTCCTTCTGATGGAGTCGTGGTGTCCACTTTTTCAGGCTGAGGGGTAGGTTTTTCCTCAGCTTCTTTTTTGCTAGAGACACCTGCTTCTTCAAGGGTTTGGGTAACTCGGGCAGTCTGGGCAGTGGACATTTGGTCTTCACGAGTATTTGCTGGCTGGGATGGAGCTGGTGTACCTTGATTTTGTGCCATCTCTTTCTGTGCCTGTGCGGCAGCAAGTTTCTGTGCCGCTGCACGTTTCGCTGCAGCACGCTCAGCATAACTTAACGTGGTAAGATCTTCGCCACTATTAAAAGGCTTTGTAAGGTCTACTTGAGAGGCTTCCTTCTTTTCTCGCTCAAGTCTTTCTCCGCGCTCACGAATCTTGTCCTCTGCTGTTTTAAGGAACCCAGGAGTTTCTCCCGCTTTTTGTGGAGCTTCTTGTGGTTGTGGTTGAGGTGAAGGTGTTGCTTGGGCGTTTGGAGTTGGTGCTTCGTTGTTCGTCGTAGATGCTTGAGTCCTTTTCCCTTCTATACGAGCAGCAACCTCATCACGCACCGCCTTATCTTTCACAGTAGGCAAGAAGTCTTTCTTCTTGTCATCGGAAGTACGATTGTATCTATCAAGTGCGTCCTCGACAGCCTTATTAAATGCCTCTTGGTTGGTCTTGTTCTCTTTTGTGATCACATCAAGCGTTCTTAAGATGGCACGAGTCTCCACCTTCTCCGCATTCTTGTCTGTCTTAAGAAGCTCCTCAAGATCTTTTCGTAGCTTCTCTTCAAATCGTTTCTTTTCTGGTTTACCGTCCAAGCCTTTCTTGTCGCCTAGTTTGTTATACTCGACAAGAGTTTCTTCACTCTTCTTGTCGGTCTCTGGGTCCTTAAGGCGATCCTTCTCTTCTTTTGTAAGGAAAATAGAACCACCTTTGTTTTCAAGGTATTCATTTCTTACTCTTTCATTGTCTACATTTACCTCCCCTTTTCTTTTGTCGATCACCATTTGGCCGGTTACTTCATCCTTTTTATACGTGTCACGTTCGTAGCGGGTCTTGATTCTTGCTGCTCGTTCGTTAATCTTTTTTATTTTGTTATCAGACTCTGTTTCGGCTGTCATCTTGGTTCCCATACCTACCCCCATTCCAATCTTCCCGAGCCCTCCTGCTACCGTCTTCGAGTTACGAAGGTCAAAGGTACTCTTGGCAACAGAGTTGGAAAGGTCATAGGTGCGACGCGCCAAAAAGTTGCCCGGATTACTGTTGACCCAGTTACTGTCTCTTACCTTAAGTGCTGCAGCACCAAGGGTCTTGCGTGCGAGCATTCCTGTTCCTCCTGAGGCAACACCAAGCCCAAAGCCTCCGACTTTACCCATAGCATCCGTCGCATACTGACCGATAGCGCCAGAGACACTCTTGGTGACTTTAAGCATGATATGTAACATGATGAGCATCATGAGGATGTTGAAAAACGTTGTAACAGAATCAACTCCTCCCCCACCAAGATTCGCTACCCCCACCCTCCCTGTGAGTTCTGAATTTTTAGAGAACACCTCAAGAAACTTCAGTGTAAGTGCGAGCATTATCATAAACACTGGCCCCACAATTATTTGTTCGAAAAATATCTTCCTCATTTTTTTTGCCTGTTCCCCAAGCAAAGGCAAGACACTGTCCACCAGAAGAAGAGGAGAGGTTATGGTGATAAACACAAGCGCGAGAGTTCTTACCACCATAATGGCCGTTACCATAAAAAATATATACGCGGCATAGAACACAAAGGCCACAGCGACAAGCGCGCCAGGAATCGTTTTAACATTTTTGAGTATATTTGTGTCCTTGTTGCTACTTACAGCAGAGGCACTCATTGCGAGCTCCTGGAGACCGAGCCTGTTCATAATTAACGCTCCCGCAGTGTGTGGGTTGTTCACGTTATTACCAAGGGTGTCACTTCCGACAGCGCTTGCGTACACATTGAGTGAAACAATGTTCGAGACATCAATTATTGTGCGGGTAATTGGGTACGAGAAGTTAACAAAAAGACCGAAGATAATCACCCACGGAATATATTTCTCGAACTTATCCTCTCTTCCTAGTATGTACATGAACCCAAGGTAAAGCCCAACAAAGACGATAATAAGAGAAATAATTTGTCGAACAATAATCCATACCGGATAGAGTGTATCCGGTGCCCAGTCTTTAAAGTTAAGGATCCCAATTTGTACCGCTTTGTTAAACATGTTGGCGGTGAGCCAGACAAGAAAACCCCCTATTTGAAGAAGGGTGCTCTTGATTAACCAAGTGATTCCTTCGTTGATACAAGCGCCAATGGTCCAGCTCCAAAAGTTACAACCTTCTTCTTCTGCTTGCTGTCTTGTTGTGCTCACTTGTTGCTGTACGTTTGTTACTGCGGACGGGTCAGTTGTAAGACCACCAGAATTCCTTCCAGAATCTATTTCTGTTGCTATCGACATAGCTACTCCAATCTGGTTAGTAAAACCGTTCCAAATACTAGGCAAACCAGAGATCCCTCTAAGAACTGGAACACCTGAATTTATTACTTTGTTGACCTCACTGAGAGCAGCTATTTGTGCTTTAGAGGGAGATAGATTTGTATTGTAAGAAGAGGTGTATGCATTTTTTGCATCCCCTACTATCTTAAGCAGTTGAGGCACAAGGACTTTTTCTCTGTTGTAAACCTGTATACCACTTTCTGTTTTTAATTGAGAAGTATCATTCAGGTCTTTGTTGAGAGCGCTGATTGTGGTATCAAAGAGTGGGAGTACGCTGTTCTGGGCAATCTCGTGTGTAAACGTTTTTGAGTCATAACCAGTAGCAGGAGGGGTCTGCGCAAAGACTTTTACTGGTGAAGAAAATACACCAAAAACAACAAGTGTGGCAAGCATAGTACAAACAAATACCCCAAGTCTTTTCATACGAATAGTGTACCACAAAGTCTTTGTACACATGCCTGAAAATATATGCACAACGAAGAGCTCTCCTGGGGAGAAAAACTTTTAAAGAAGGGTGGACAGACTGATGTGTCAGGTTTTGTAAATGCTTCTATGCTCCTCCTGGGTCTTGAGTTCCTCCACCTCCTCCCATTTGGGTACATGTGTTTTTGTATTTGTCGATAGTCTCTTCATCATCTTTTATTTCTGCCTCACCTTTGTTGATCTCCCCTTTGCGGGCGCCTAGGGTTTGTAGTGTTGGGTATTTAGCATTATCATACGCTGCTGAAAATTCATCATAGATAGTACTCATCTCTTGGGTGGAGTTTGAGTTGTTGATTTTTAACGTTGCGGCATCAATTTGGACCTTCCCCGCGACTATTTTTGCGAGCTCAGCATTTATTTTTGTTTGCGCTGCCTCTATCTTACCTTGTCTGTTGTCATAGAAGGAATATGCCTCAACGACCTTTGGGTCATTACGGAGATCAATAGACGGAATCTGCTTGAGTCTGTTGTCTACAAGAGCGTCATAACATTCACGGCCAGCACTTATGTCGTTAGCATATTTGGTCACCTTGCCCAAATATTCTTGATCAACATCTTGAACCTTAGTCAGGGTGTCGTCCAAACTCTCAAGCATCTTAATCATAGGACTTGTAACACTCTTTTTTGTCGACGCGTCGCCCGCCAGGTCTTGTTTTGGTGCTGATTTTGTGCTCACTGTGGTGCCGGTGTTGGATCCTGAGCTTTGTGCTTCTCGTATCACTGCATTGACTCCGCCTGTGAGCTTACTGATTGCGAGACTTGTGAGCATTCCCGTGAGGCCTCCTTCCATGAGGTTAGTGAGCCTGTCGAGGCCGGAGTTAGCAGCTGAGTTAAGCGAGTTGGCAACCGTCTTCCCTGGGGTGAGGGTTTCGTACTCAAGACATGTAGCAACTTGCCCTTCTTCGGTTACTGGGGCTTTTCTCAGACAGTTTCGCTGACTTATTGGTCCGGCACCTAAATAAATTTCGTCGTGTGCCCTCGCTCTTTCTTCTTCGGCAAGAATGGCTGCTTTTTCTTTTGCTTTTGTTACTTGGGTATACTGATTACAGTTTCCTCCTGTGGTACATAGCCACCTGTCCCACCCACCAAGGGAATTATTTTGGGAACCAAGGTCACTTAGTCGTGTTGCGATTTCTGGATCTGTCTTCGGATCACCGTTACATGCGTAATCATAGAGCTCGTTTCTTTTTGTGGCGACGTCAGTATCAGAGTAGTTGCCTTCAGAGTCTTGCACCGCCTCTATCGCTAGCTGGGTAAGTGTCTCGTTGTCACACATGCTGTCTTGAATAATCGACGCTTCGTCTGAGGTACTAAGATCGGCTAACACAGTTTTCAGGTCGAGGTCGTCATTCTTGGTTTGTTCCATGAGGGAAGAGAAAATACTATCACCAAACACACTATCACTTGGAAGATTGCTGATCGCGTCCTTTATAGCCCCAACCCCCTGCTTCTTTATATATTCTTCTGGTTTGGAGATAATGAGAGAGTCTGATATTCCGTTACCGTTTACCCAGCCCAAGATGTCGTCTGCTGCTTGTTGTTGAGCTATAGTGATGAGCATTGTTTGTAATGGCCTGAAGATTATGCTATCTATTTGTTCCGCGGCCGTAGAAACCGCAGTGATAGCCTCCGAAGAGTCAATCAAGAGGAGTTCCCCGTTGTTTAGTATTTGTGTTATTTCTGTTGATCCGCCGGTTAATCCACCTCCTGCGTATGTTTTCTCAGAAAAAATAATCAACTGAAAGAGAGTGAGGGCAATGAGGATGTATATTTTCATACTTATTGTTTAGTATATCCCGAAACAAGCACATAACCAGGATCTGATTTTGTGAATAGTGTATTTTGAATAATGAAATATTTTTGCATCACCCCGAAGGAAGAGTACATTGAGGTAAGTGCAGACATATAGGTATTGAGTGCAAACGTTGCTCGTATCGGGTCAGTGTCTGCCTCTGCGAGGTTGGCAACAACAGTCTTGTAAGCCTCGATGCGGTTGATCATCACAAGATGATAAGGAGAAGCGGAGAGAGGAACGGACATTTCAAGAAGATCACGTATTACAGATTCTAGATTGTGTTGCTTGATTGTAAGGGAGTCTAGCACAGACGCGTCTCTGTTAGTTCCGTAGGCTTTGATAATAACCAAATCACTCGCACCAACCTTTTCTTTAAGTGCTTTTGAATAAAGAACACCAAGCGCATTTCCGTATGATTTTATGGAAGAATCGGACTCATTTTTGGCGAGATGAAGATCGTTTAAGGTATATGTTTTGAAGGTTATTTTACTACTTTCTCCCTGGACGATGGTGTTTGCAAGCTCATTTTGTTCTGATGTGGTAAGGGTTTCTTTTTGTTTTGCATATGCGCCAGCAACATAAAGATTCTTCGCAAACGATGAGGTGAGATTATTAGGATCGTTGAGTCGAGCTTTGGTGGCGTCATCTACGACGACCTTACTTGCCGCCTCTTTGGTGGTGGTGCTCATTGTGGCGTTAATGAGATCTCGCCAGTCCGGGGTGCCATTACGGTCCCTGTCCCCTTGCAAATCAGCGAGTTCACCTGAAGATCTAAGAATTAACCCTTGGCGCTTAGGTGTCTTAAGTCCTACATAACGCGCAGGCACCACAAGCGAAAGTGCAATGAGTACAAGAAGTGTGGCAAGCACAGTGAGCGCCCTCTTGGTTGTCATATCATTTGACGGGTTCGTGATAGTGTTCATATATAATCACAAGTATAACGCATGTAAAGAGCCGGTACACAAAAAGGAGAGGATAACTATTGTGTGTAGACGGATGGACGCAAGGGACTTATTTAAAAACATAGGTTGAGGTGCTAAAACCTATCGGAATAGCGCGCAAAACCTTTCCGTGTGGAGAAATGATGAAAGATTCACCCTCACTCGTACTTGTAATAAGAGGAGCCCTCAGTTCTGCGGCAGTCACTTTTGCAACTGAGCGAAAATACATAGTAAGAAGAGGATTGCCATGAAAAACATTAAGTCGTGATTGAAAAAAAACTATATCTGGGTTCTCCTCTTTTATTTTTTCAATAGTTGTGTAAGAAAGTATTTCTGAACAAAGGAGGGTTCCAATTTTGTTCCCGTTAAACATGATTATTTTTTTTGAGTACACGGGGGAATACGTGTGTTTTTTCATATACTCTTCGGTCTTGGTTTTTCCCACAAAAAGAAGAAAGAGTGGTCGGAATAATGACGGAATATATTCATTGAAAGGAAACAGGTATTCTTTACCCCGAGCAACCATCTTTTTCTTTTCAGGTGTGTAGAAGAGAGAAATATTTGCAAACTCGTTTTTTGTTGGAAGGGTGTCTCCGTCAATAAAAAGAGTACGGGGAAAGAATTCAGTAAGCTCGTTACGTTTTTTTTCTGGTAAATATGAAAGATATCGAGTATCTTCTGGGTACACAATTATATCAGGTGACGCCGTCGCAAAAGAAAGGGTTGCTTTATGGAGAAGGCTGTTTTGGTCTGTAAATGCTTTTCTATACTCTTCTTCCGAATCCTTTGGTTCTTTGAAGTTGGTTGTTATGATGCCAACCTTTGTATTGTGTTTTGGTTGGGAAACTGGTAGTCCGTAGTGGATTCCCAACAATATAAGAAACAACGCCGCGATATGTTTTTTATATGAATGTATGTTTGTTAACGAAACAATACAGTAGAGCAAGTATCCAAATATAAACGTAAGTGCAAAGACCCCACCAAAGTATGCGAATTCTATGAACGGTGTTGCAGAGAGGGCGTTTCCAATTGTTCCAATAGTGAAGTGAAAGGCGATAGTTGTTTTTTTACTATACAATAGTGTGGAAATAATAAGCGAGCGCCCCATTTCCGCCATAGTAAGGGTAGAAGCAAACATGAGAGGGTATGCTTTTTTGATACGAGCATGGCTTGCAAGGGAGATAAGCGCATAGGGCGGAGCAACCGCAATGGAGAGGATGATCTGAAGAAGGGCAATACCAATAAGTTGTAACCATGCTTCGCCGAGCCAAAGAAGAGGATATGCCAAGTAGAGCCACGCAAGACCGTAGAAGTTTATGATAAATCCAAAAATAACCCAATGTCGTACAGGTGTCCCTCCAAGATACTTTTTTTTGAGGGAAGAGGAAAGAAAAAAATACGCTACGGAAACGGTTATTATGAAGTAGATAAGCTCGAGGAAATACGAATCCATGTCGCAAGTGTAACATCTTCGGCGCGAACCTTTTCAGAGAGTCCTGCTTCTATAAACATGGAGAGAATGTCGACTTCTTTGAAAACCGCTTTAATATTAGAGAGTGCATATTTTCGTTTGTGAGCAAAGGCGGCGTGAATGAGTTTGAAAAACATCGCCTCATGGTATTGGTTTCTAAAATGTTTACGCGAAATCTTGCTTATTGTGAGAACTGCAGAGTCGACGCTCGGGATAGGATTGAAGCTTCCCTTATTAACACGATAGACAAGTTTTGGTTCCCCGTAGGCTTTCACTGAAAGAGAGAGAAGGGATTCTTTGTCGTCGCGTGCACACACTCGCTCGGCTACTTCCTTTTGAACGAGGACCACCATCATTGATGGTTGGTGTGGGTGTGACAAGAATCGGGACAAAATTGCTCCGGTGATGTAGTAGGGAATGTTAGCTATGAGCTTGTAGCTTGTAGCCTGTAGTCCGTGGCTTTCGGGTTCAAAACTGAGAACATCTCCTTCGATTAAGGTGAGGCGACCAGCGGTGATCTCCGATGAGAAGTTCTCAAAGAGTAACGGGAGTAAATCCTTATCTTTTTCAAGGGCGGTAACATGTGCTCCAGTTTCCAAAAGAGCCTTAGTGAGAAAGCCTTTTCCGGGACCGACTTCTAGAATCTCGTCGCCTGGAACAATTTCACCAGCTTCCACGATTGCCATACGAGCGGGAATTGAGGTGAGGAAGTTTTGACCAAGAGATTTTTTTGGCAGATGATACGATGACATGTCTCTAGACTCTAACATTTTTTTTGGACAACATCTACGAGAGTGGATTAAAGGGCGCGACCACGAAGTGGTCGCGCCCCTCTCCTCTTCTGTGTATGAAGCAGCTTGTTGTCTATATATATACAACCGCCCCGCCCCCCTCTTTATAATACAGTTCGTGGTAGAGCGATATCTCTTCAGGGAGGTCACTTAAAAATTCACTTGGTGCATTGATTTGTTTTTGGCCGAAGATAGTGCGAAGTTCTGCATAGGAGAGATAGAGATGTTTACGAGCACGCGTTACAGCAACATAGAAAAGTCTACGCTCCTCTTCCTCCTCTTCTTTACTCCGCTTGCGATTGCCAATATTTTTGTGAGGGAAGAGGTCTTGTTCAAGACCAACCACAAAGACGTGATCGAACTCAAGTCCTTTGCTTGCGTGTACCGTCATGAGACGAACACCGTTTTTTTCTTTCGTGTCATTGTCTTGATCAGATTGGAGTGATGTCTCCTCGAGAAATGTTGTGAGGGCATCTAACCCGTGGGTGCCATCATAGCGAACTGTAAGTGACACGAGTTCGCGGGCATTTTCAAGACGCTCTTTGTCCTCGGATGATCCCTCTAACATTTCACGCTCCATCCCAGAATCAACGATAATCATCGAGATAACATGAGAGAGAGGTTCGGTCTCTAGAGTTGTCATAATTTTGTCTAAAAATTCATAGACAAGGCCAACTTTTACCCGCGCGCTCGCTGGGATTTCTTCTCCTGCAAAAATTTTTGCAACTGTTACTTTTCCTATTCCCCGCTTGGGGGTTTCAAATACTCTCCGCAAATCAGCTTGTGATGCGCGGTTAAGTGCTGCACGAAGATAGCTCATTACATCCTTAATCTCTTTGCGTTCAAAGAATTTTGTACCAAGTAGGTTGTATGCAACATTCTCTTTAAGAAATCCTTCTTCAAGAATACGGGACTGGAAGTTGGCACGATAGAGCACCGCAATACTCGTCGGATCTTCCCCTTCTTCGATAAGCGCTTTACATTTTCGTGCAAGTTGCTGTGCTTCAGACTCTTCATCCCAACAAGGGGTGACCTCAACTTTCTCACCATCACCTTGAGAAGTAAAGAGATTTTTTTCGGTACGGACAGTATTTTTTTTGATGATGCTGTTTGCAAAAAGGAGGATGTTGCCGGTAGAGCGATAGTTCTCTTCAAGAAGCACGGTGTGAGCACCGTTAAAATCTTTTTCGAAGTTAAGAATATTTCGTATGTTCGCACCTCGCCAACTATAAATATTTTGATCGGTGTCACCAACGACACAAAGATTATTGTAAAGAGGGTTCACAAGAAGTTTAATAAACGCATATTGGGCGCCGTTCGTGTCTTGGTACTCATCGATGTGAATATATTTGAAGCGAGTCTGGTAATAATTTCTAATATCGTCATGGTCTTGTAGCATATAAACCGCCTTTACAATGAGATCATCGAAATCAACCGCCTTCTGATGTTTCAGCTCTTCTTCATAGATTCTCCACACTGAGGCAACGATACCCATTTGTGCGGTTGCAACTTTTTGTTCGTACTCTTTCTGGTTAACAAAATCACCCTTCTCACGACTAATAATGGTACGGATCTTTGAAGGGTCATTTATTTTTGGATCAAGACCAAGTTGCTCTACTGCACGTTTAATAATTGAAAGAGAATCAGATGAATCAAGAATGGTAGGGTGACGAAGAAGTCCGAGCTTCCCTGCTTGTTCGGAGAGCATCATGAGTCCAAGCGAATGAAATGTCTTAATGATGGGCGTGTGATGGTAAGGATTTTCTTTTTCGATGATATGCTCCTCTTCGAGCCTGCCAATAATACGCTCTCGCATTTCTTTTGCTGCTTTGTTGGTAAAAGTAACCGCAAGAATGTTACGAGGATCTGTCCCCTTTTTTATAATGGTGACGATACGTTCTGTGAGTGTCTTGGTCTTTCCAGCCCCAGCCCCTGCAATAATAAGCAAGGGTCCTTCGGTGTGAAGTGATGCCTCGAGCTGGGCCGGGTTAAGGGTGACGTGCGAAGGATTTGTCATGGGAGGAGTATAGCAGATGAGAAAGAGAAGGACCTAAAGTCAGAGAAAAATTTCCACACCACCAGACACCAGCGAAACTACTTCGCGTTGAATGCTTTCACCACTTTTGTTCGAGCCTCCTGGAACATTTCTTCATACTGAGGAACGAGATGTTTCAAGGTGGTTGCGTAAAACTCTTCCCCCATATTTGCTGATGCTTGAAGTGCGTTGAACTGCTCTTCACCAAGAAGGTCATACACATCAAAGAGAAATTGTTTTTGAATTGTCTTAGAAACCTCAAGAAGCATGTCTTCTCTGTCTTCTTCGGGAAGATCTTTTAGGTTGAAATCTTGTACGAGCTGATTATAAAGTTCTTGAAAATTCATATTATTTTTTCTTGCTTGCTTCTAATAGTTCCGCCTTAGCTACTGCCTCCCTTGCCATATCATATAATTGGGTGATAGTAGTTTTTGGATTTGTATATGCGAATGCTTGATGAGTGAATGTTGGCGACATGTTTTTCCCTGCCTCGGTTGCCTGGATGAGTTTTTCAAGTTTACGGACGACGTTACATACTTGCTGACGTTGCTCGTCATTTAAACCATACACAATCTCTGGAGAATTAAGAAGTTTCACACACTCCATTGTAGAAAGCGCCTCAATGGTTGAAGGGTTGTTGGTGTCGAGGTTAGCCAAGGGTGCATATTTTTTCATGAAATTAACAAAGCCGAGCTCGTCCTTACCAACCAAGTCCTTAAGAGACTGAATCTCCTCATTTGTTTTCAAAAAATCTTTCCAAGAAACAGCTTGTTCAAGGGTGAGTGGTCCACGTACTTCCTTCTCCTTACTGTGTGCTGCACCAAAATACCCAGCACCATACAGTGCGGCCGCAACAACAGCGAACACCTTCCAACTCTTTCCAAACTTTTTAATTCGCTCCACAGAAAGCGTGTCAAAAAGCTTGTTTACTGCCATAAACTTTTTCTTTGCTTGTTCTGGACTTGTTGTTGTCTGTGGCGCTTCGCTTGGTCGTGTTACTGGAGGAGTAGCCTCTAAAGGGGTGTGGGTGTTTTCTGGAACAGAAGATGTTGGTATGGTTCTAATCTCTGGTTCTTTACGAGGGGTAATATCCTTCGGTGTTACAGGCTTCGACGGTTCTTTTTTGTTAGCAGAATACACAGAATCCCCGTGTATTGATTTAAGAATAATTTCTTCCGGTGCATTTTTTAGGCCGTCGATTTCTTTTTTGATTTCCGCTTCCTGTTGTTCTAATCCCTTAATTTCTATACCTAGAATTGTTTTTCTGTTAGAGTCGGATGCTTCTTTGAGTTCTCTCTCATGGGCCTTCCTGTCAAACACAACCGCTTCCATCGTACGAACAAGGCTGTCGTGATAGTCTTCCAAGATTCTTTCAGCAGCTTTTTTGTTAGGGTCTCCGTCTACCCACTTCTTATGAAGATAGTTTTTTATATAGTCTTCTTTGTTTCTTGTGAACATTCCTCTATGTAACTTAAGAAGATCCTCTTCCCCTCTTTTTCTTTCGACATCAGCTTCGCTTCTAAATATTTCTTGTTGTTTTACCTGGTCTCTTTGCCAGCTCTCTGCAGGTATCTTTTTCCCTGTACGAAGTGTTACTGTTGCTTTTTGGTTGGAGGAAGGAGAACGAAGTACCCCTTTCTTGTTTTTTAATCCGTAGAGCGCATTTAACCTATTTTCTATAGCAACAAGGATCTCATGTACAGCAGCGATCTCTTCCTTGTATTCGTTAATCGCCGCATCATTCACTTCTTCTCCGTTTGCAAACATGGTTTCGATCACCTTTTTCTTATTATTGAGCTCAGAAAAACGGCGGACGAGCATCTCTTTTTCAAGAGGAGAGGTGAGTTCATTTAAGAAAGAGTCCCTGAGGGTTTCAATCTGGACAAGATTCTTATTTTCCTCCTCAAAAAGAAGGCGTTCTTTCTTTTGCTCCCCTTCTCTTTTTTTCTTTGCCTCTTCCTTATCTTTCTCTTCTTTTTCTTTCGCCTTTTTCTTTGTCTCTTCTTCTTTAGCAACTCTTTCTATTTCTTCTTGTGTACGGTCCGCTTCTTCTTTTGTGGTGAGGGGTTCATCGGCAACACCTTCTTCTGCTGGGACCTCTTCTGTTTCTTTTGTTGCTTCGGATGACACCCCCGGCTCCTCCTTTGTAACATTACTAATACTTGTCGTTGCTTGCTCAAGGGTGGTAATACATGTACCAAGCGCTTGTTTAAATTCAGTGACGAGTTCTTCAGACAGGGTGGTGTCGAGCTTCTTTTTTATTGAAAGAAGAGTTGCCTGACTTGCCTCAAGAGAATCAAACAAATCGTCGTCTGTGACTTTTTCCAAAACATCAGCAAGAGCTTTTTGTAAGGTTTCAAAGGATTGATAGAGTTCCCCCCTCTCTTTAATAAGGGAGATATTTTCTTGTGTCACCACATTCTCATGACCCTCTTCTTCATTCTCCTCTGCTTTACTGTCACTTACAGTTTCATTTCCTTGTTCTTTAATCTCTTCTTTTTTTTCGGTAAGCGATGAAAGCGCTGTTTCAAGGTTGTCGAGATCCTGCTCTATCAAACTATATGTAGAAGAAAAAGTTTCTTCCTCATTAGATTTTTTTATGAATGCGTCGAGCTTTTGAATCTCGTACTCCATTTCCTTTGAGAGAGGTGTCGTTGCGGCGATGATGTCTGCGCGCCCCTGTAGGCGAGCAAACCGAGCAACAAGAGGAATGCTTCTTTCTAGATTTTTTAAACGACCCTCCACCTCTTCAATCTCCTTCTTACCTGTTCGAAGCTCGGGCGGAAGATTAATAGTTAAACTTTCATCACTATTAAGAGTGATATCTATACCAGCCTGCGTAGTAAGAAATCCTAGGTGCTCCATCTTTGCTTTTTCTTGGGCAATTTCTTTTGCGTTTCTGCTTGGGCCAATTTCTGGTCCAACTTTTCCAGAGCCAATCTTTCTGTTAAAAATGACATTCATTTCTGGAGAAAGGGCAGACAAGTTCTTGTTTTTTACGACAAAAACACCCACCGATTTTGCTGAAGCATCTGTGAGGCGATCAAGTGGGTTAAGTACCCCCTTATTTACCTTGTCTTTTCCAAAAGATACCGAAACAGGACCATAATCCTCGGAATAATCAGAGTCTTTTGAAGAATCACCTAAAGGGCGTTTGCTGTCGCTCATACGTCCTTCCAGTATACTTTAATTTACAAGTCTTTTAGAGCACTTCTCCACATGTTCTCGTTGAACTTTTTCTTGTACTTGCCCTGTTAGTTTGCTATGATGAAAGGGCCCTCCCCTATGGGAGAAAATTCTTGACAGTGCGATTAGTTGTTGTACAAATAATCAAAAATTCTGTCTTCTCTAGAAGAATTATAGTTTCTATAATCTTACAACCGTTATAGTAGTAGCTAATAAAAAACACTTCTCGCAAGTGTCACACATGGTTCTTGGTCTTGTGGCATTCGTTGCTCTTAGTTCCCCCACCCCTCTCCACGCAGGGGTTTTTGCGTCACTTACAGATAAAATAAAGGCGGTGTTTCTTGATAACAATGAAGTGAGTGATGATAAGGGGGTTCTCGCGACAACTCAGACCATGTCACTTTTTAAGCCAATGGTGGTAGAGGGAACCTCAACTGACGGTGATGACGGAGGAATGCTTGCAGACCAAGAATCTCTTCAGGCAGTGGCTGGCCCCCTTCGTGTTTCTACGGAGGATATTGATTTTCCTACAAGTGATACAGTGAGTGTGTATGAGGTTAAGCAGGGAGACACCCTTCAGGAGGTTGCAAAACTTTTTAATGTTTCAGTAAACACCATCATTTGGGCAAACAATTTAACTTCAAGAACAATTACAAAAGGAGACACGCTTATTATTTTGCCTATTACTGGAATCAAGCATACAGTGAAGAAAGGAGACACTATTAATTCCATTGCGAAACGATACCGAGCGGACGCACAAGATGTTGCTGTATATAACGGGGTTGATGTTGGGGCGACACTTGCAGCAGGAAACACTATCATCGTACCAGACGGAGAAGTTGAAGTTATTCAAAGTCCTAAAACAAAAACAAAGAGTAGAACAAAAACGACCTCACCTATTCTTAATACGTATAAATACGCTGCCCCAGATGATTTCTTTGTGAGACCTGTGATTGGGGGGCACAAAACACAAGGAATTCACGGTCATAACGGTATCGATATCGGAGCAACACCAGGAACGCCTGTGATTGCTGCAGCATCAGGGCGTGTCATTGTGGCGAAGCTTGGTGGATATAATGGTGGATATGGGAACATGATTATTATTTCCCACGACAGAGGAATTCAAACGGTATATGCTCACTTGCGCACTATTACCATTTCCCAAGGTCAAACAGTGAGCCAAGGACAACAAATCGGAGAGGTTGGAAACACTGGTCGATCAACAGGACCACATCTTCACTTCGAGGTACGTGGAGCAAAGAATCCATTCTAGATATTCGTTCTCAAAACGATACGACAGAAAATGTAAAAACCTCCCACACAGGGAGGTTTTTCTGTATCTTCTAAGAGGGGGGGGGGCGGAGATACGGTCTTGACGCTCTTTACTATATTCTGTCCTGATATAGCTTCGGTCTATATTGAAAAGCCTCAAGAATATCTGCCTCACTTACTGATTGTGATTCTCTGTAATCTGCAATGGTGCGCGCAAGTCTAAGTACTCGATGATATGCACGAGGTGAAAGTGTGTACGATGTCGCAAGTTTCTTCATAAGAAGAAGACATGGTTCATTAAGGGTGACATGGTGTTCGATATCTTTTGAACGCATGTCTTTATTTTTTGTAAGATAAGTATTTCCCTCTTGAACGAATCGTCTGTGTGCAAAGGTGCGCGCTTTTTGTACACGCCCCCGCACGATATCACTCCCCTCACCTTCCTCCTTGTGTGACAACGTATCATAATCAACATGAAGCACCGGTACCCACATATCAATACGATCCATGATGGGGCCTGAGAGCTTGCGAGCATACCTATCAATATCAGAAGGTTTGCACACACAGCGTTTCAACTTGCTCCCCATATATCCGCACGGGCAAGGGTTCATGGATGCAATAAGTGTGCATGATGCAGGAAAGGTGTATGATCCTTTTGCGCGAGAAACGGTAATATGCCCCTCCTCGAGAGGTTCGCGTAACGATTCAATTACACGTTTATCAAATTCAGGAAATTCATCAAGAAAAAGAACTCCAAGGTGTGCAAGAGTAACTTCTCCTGGCCTTGGGTTCGTTCCTCCTCCTACAAGCGACACATGTGAAGAGGTGTGGTGTGGACTTCGAAGCACAGGGTGAGTGATGAGCGAAGTCTCCTTTCCGGAAAGAGAATGAATGCGTGTCACTTCGAGTACTTCGTTGTTTGTAAGAGGAGGAAGAATGCCGGTAAATGCACGAGCAAGCATAGTCTTTCCTGTTCCTGGTGGTCCGTATAGCGCAATGTTGTGTCCTCCAGCCGCAGCTATTTCGAGCGCTCGTTTGGCGGTTTCTTGACCTTTGATATCTTTAAAATCCAAAAAGGAATTTGGTAACGTGTACACTATCTCAGTCTTTTTTTCTTTGGGGATGCTTATAACATCGTGATTATTTTCAAGAGTCCCACCAAGATGAAGAATGATTTCAGTGAGTGTTTTGCAGCCGTATACATGTATTCCTTCGATGAGAGCCGCTTCTTCTTTGTTTGCATATGGAACATAGAGCGCTTTTGCTCCTTGTTGTTTTGCATACTCGGCAATCAGTAGAATCCCCTTCATCGGAAGTATTTCTCCAGTGAGAGAAAGTTCCCCAACAAACCATCCAATGTCACGAGGAAGTGTTAGCTGTTTTGATGCTACGAGGTATGCAAGAGCAATCGGCACATCAAAGTGAGACCCCTCTTTTTTCTGATTGGCAGGACTAAGAGACACGATCACTTTCTGATTCTCTGTTTTTGGGTTTTTTGCACCTATATTTTTTAATGCAGCGATAATTCTGTCTTTGCTTTCATCAATTGCTTTATCAGGAAGACCGACGATTGAGAATGAATAGAGTCCACGAGAGACATCGACTTCAACAGCCACCTTCTCCGCTTCTAGTCCGACGATGTGAGCACAGGTAATTGTGGCAACACTCATTAGTGTAGTATAGCACCCTTAAGAGAGAGGATGCCGTCAGTGGTGTTAGAAATAAGTATGGTGTTGTTACCTAAGAACGCATAGACGACAACATGGTTCCCCGATGTCCAGACCCTCATGTTTTGGTTGGCGATAGTAACATCAGTAAAGTGTTGCCCTTCGGAGGAATGTTGTTCAACAGGAATGATAGGTGGTGTGGTCGTGGTAGTTTGGATTACTTGGGTACTGGTTCCTACTTGTGTTTTTTTAAGAGAGGTTACGGTAGTTGTTGCTTTCGCCTGTGTTGATGTTTGGGTGGTGGTAGCGGTGGTTGTTGCTTGTGGAGGAGTTGCTTTGGTGTCTGATAGTGCTTGTGTCGGTGTTGTTGATGATTGTGTCACTGCACCCAACAAAGTAGAGAGTTCCTCGATGTACTCATTTTCATGTCTTGTCATGTAGGCAAAGACTGGAGAATATTCGCTTATCGTAATTACATACCCCTTTTCCTTTTTTTCAACGCGGGTAACGAATCTCCCTATTCCACCAGCAAGCGCCGGCGAAAGCTTTTGTATCTCGGTGGTAGTTTTTGGTGCGCTGTTTGGATTTATTACAACAGGTTGTGTAGGGGGTGAAAGGAGCGGGTCATTAAAATAAAAGTATGCAAGTGCTCCAAAACCACAAACACAAAGAATAAAAAAAGTAACAAGCGCTATGAGAAAAATAGGAGGATTTTTTGGAAGTGTGACGTCGTCATTATTTCCAACATTGTTAGACGCAGCGGAAATTTCTGCAAGAGACGCCTCCTTCCTTTTTATTTCACCAGCAATGTCCACTTCAAAAGTATCAACTTTCGGCATCATATGCTTTGTAGTGTATCAGAAAAATACACCAAGAAGTTTTTCTTTGGTGTATTTTCTGTTAATAGTTTATTGCTGGGTACTTTATTGTACGGAGTTTGAAGGAAGAGGTGTGTCCCCACTAAAGATCCCAAGATCCTCGTCTGAGAATTCTTTTCTTACCATTTTCTTTGCATGAGGTTTTGTTTTCTTTGTTCCTGCTCCACGGCGCACACGGTACCCCATAAGGAATTTCTCGGGGTGGTCACACATGTCAATGAAGTCCTCACATGCCTCGCGAAGCTTTGTTGATGATGATCGCCCAAATGAAATAACTTCAACCTGAACCCCGAAGTGTTCTTTTAAGAAGTTGACGAGCGGCACGAAATCCCCGTCCCCTGTTGCAAGGACGATGGTGTCGACTTTTGGCGCAAGACGAATAGCGTCAACCGCGAGCCCAACATCCCAGTCCGCCTTCTTTGCTCCACCGTAAAATATTTGTAAGTCTTTTGTTTTGGTTTCGATGCCGAGCTTGGTAAGCGCTTCAAAAAACTGCGTTTCGTCCCCTGCTTCTGTGGTAATCACATAGGCGATCGAGCGAATGAGTTTACGCTTTCCAAGAGCGGTTTCCATAATTGCCCCGAAATTTACTTTTGTGTTATAAAGGTTTTTTGCGCTGTGATACAAATTTTGTGTATCGATAAAAATTGCGACGCGCTGATCGCTGTGTTTAATAACTGACATAATAAATAATGATTAGAGTGCAGGGATTGAGATATTGAAAAATACGAACCCACTAGAACACTAAAATATACTATAAAAAAGAAACGATTTATTAAAAAAGAAACTATAGCTAGTATACTACGCAGACACTATATTGTTGTGGGAAAGAATGAAGCGCGACCGAAGGTCGCGCTTCATTCTTTTCTGTATGACATTACTTAAGTCCGAGCTTGGTAACAAGAGCAGTGTATCGCTTCTTGTTAGAGGTCTCGAGATACTTAAGGTGTGAGCGACGGTCAGCAACCATCTGAATGAGTCCACGGCGTGAATGGTTATCCTTTGCGTGTACTTTAAGGTGATTAGTGAGTTCAACAATTTTTTTACTCAAAATGGACACCTGAACCTCAGGAGATCCTGTATCTTTCGCATGAATCTGAACATTTTTGATGGCGGATGCCTTTTTCTTAGGTGTAAGCATAATATGTAACTATTGCTATATGATAGCATATATTGTAAAAAAATGCAAGCCCCCAACCCTCTTTGTGGTGGGTGGTTGGCGACACAAAGAGAGAAGATAAAATTGCTTATTTTATAAGGGAATTTACATGATTATTTACAAAAGCTCACCTTCGGTGTATAGTGCACAGGGAGTTTGTGTTTTAGAACTGGCATAAGGAGCCGAGAATGGAAATTGCCAAGAACACCGACCTTCTGACGACAGAAGAAGACCTGCTCGACGAGGACGCTCTTTTCTTACAGGAACAAGAAGAACCGGAAGATGAGGTACCCCCTCCCGAAGGTGAGCAGGAGGGACAAGTCATCGGAAATCCTTTTAGAATCAATGATAGGGCACTTTGCAAAAAAGTGTTTGCAAACCCGGGGGAAAAGGTTGGTTGCAGGGTCTGGTTCAACAACAGATGGCTTCTTCCTGGAGAAAGTTACCAGAAGGTCTCACGATTCTAATCGATTACGTTGATTGTCGCGACACGAGACCGGCAAAGGCCGACGCATGTGTATGTGTCCGCCTTTTTTTATTGTACGACATTAGGGTATACTAATCCCAAGAATGTAGCGACTAGTCGTGATGATAAGCTACCTTTTTCATCTTTTCCTCAACATTTTTTATGGTATCCCTCCCACACCTTAAAGCAGATTTTCTTCAGTATATTGAAATCGAAAAAGGAAGAAGCGCACTTACGGTACGTAATTACGACCATTATTTAACAAGGTTTCTTGATTTTGCAAGAGTGGAGTCCCCTGCAGATATTACCGAAGGAATGATGCGAGAATATCGTGTATACCTTAATCGTCACCCTGCACGTGAAGCGAAGAAGGGGCAGACGCAAGAGACGCTCGATAAAAAGACACAGAACTATCACCTTATCGCTCTTCGTGCTTTTTTCAAATATATTCGTAAGCGAGGTGTACAAGGATATGACCCAGAGCGAATTGAACTCGCCAAAACTTCACAACGGGAGCTTGATCTTATTTCGGAGAAGGAATTAAGCAGTCTCCTTAATGCGCCTGACACTTCCACCATATCAGGGCTTCGTGACAAAGCAATCCTTGAACTTTTTTTCTCTACAGGGCTTCGTGTTTCTGAGCTCTGCTCTCTTGATCGAGACACTGACTTGAGCAATGGCGAAATTTCTGTTCGAGGGAAGGGTGGGAAAATTCGTGTGGTATTTATTTCTGGCTCAGCGTATACAGCAGTGAAAAAATATTTAGAGAGTCGTGTTGATATAGATGATGCAATGTTTATCGATCACTCCCCTCGTGCACACTCTCGTATGGTTAAAGAAGAGTCGGTAAGACTTACCCCGCGAAGCGTTGAGAGAACAGTAGAAAAATATGCAGAACGTGTTGGGATAGCCAAGAAGTGTACGCCACACGTGATTCGTCACAGCTTTGCAACTGATTTACTGTATAATGGGGCCGATCTTCGTACTGTACAGATGATGCTTGGACATGCTTCTATTGCCACCACACAGATCTACACCAATGTCACCAACAAGTTCCTTCGTGATCAATACGAAAAATTTCACTCAAAGAAAAAGAAGGAAGAGTAGTGAGAGGTGTGAATGTGTAATTACTGTAGCTTATCCCCGTTTCCTTGTTACCTTCGGATGTGTGTGTTGTTATACTGTAGAGTAACATGAAAGTGTCTCGCCATTTCTTGGTTATCGTATTGTTCCTTTTCTTAATTACAGGAGGAGTCTATTATTTTTTTACAAAGGCAGACATTTTCGATACAGTGAGTGCTGATAATTTAGGGTATCTTGATACCTTTCTTCTAGAAAATTATTCATTCGCTCTACATCTTGATAAAGGGGTAGAGGATGCTGCTCGTATTTATTGTGACCCATTTGTTGCTACAAGTACGGAGGAGGACGTAAAAATCGCGTACCCATGTCAGAATCAAAACCCTCTTCATAAAATAGTGATTGGGTGGGCAGGGGGTGAGTATTCCTACAAGACGATTATGAAGGCACTCGGAAACGAGCAGCTTTTTTGGAGAAACTACCCTTCCTCTGATAGTGAGGAGGGGTCACTTTCTTGTAAAAAAAGAGAAGATTATTCAAATTACCAAGGGGCAGTTTTTGGAATAGATTGTGTTATGACTGTTGTCAAAGGAGAAAATGAGTTAGAAAAGCTATATTCTTCTACTATTTTTTTGAAGGAGAAGGATAGAACGACTGTGTCGTTTATTACAGTGATGAACACATCTAAACCATCATCACCACAACAAGTTGAGATGGAGCTTCTTGCGCTCATTTCAAAATTAAAAGAATCCCCAACAAAATATCGTGTCGACAGCCTCTCAATTTTTGGTGGCTCCAACAAAGAGGATATTTCAGGAAACGCATCATCCTCATCCCTGTTATCAACCGAGGCAGATGTTCCACAAAGGAGTTTCAGTGCTAATACTATTACACGTAATAGTGGAAGCGGCATTGATGCTACAGTGTGCGATCTTGTGGATACAACTAGTTGTTATCCTTTATATTGTGAATCATTAACTGCTGTCTGGAATTATTCACTCAACAAATGTGTTGAGCCTGATGTCTCTTCATCATCACTCGCTGGGGGTAAGCACTGCGGGGAGGATGCTCCTGTGTGGGACGGGTCAAAGTGTCGAGCACTTAGTGGTGACGTTGTCGCAGGTAATTCATGTACCATTCCAACCGGCGGGAGTTCTTGTCAGATGAATATTTTCTGGTCAGCACACGCTCCAAAGGGTAACATCGAAATAAGGCGCCGAACTTCACCGACTGAAAGTATTGTTTTGGCAAAAGGACAAAGCGACACGCTCTCGTATGTTTTTCCATACCAAGAAGAACCTTATACTATTGAGCTCTATGATGGGAGCGAGAAATTAAATGACGCAAAATTTACGACACGATGCGAAGAAGGAGGGTGGGATATTATTACTAAGAAGTGTGTTAACCCACAAGTTACTCATGTCACTGTCTCTGGTGAGTACTACAAAACCCCGGGAGCATTTAATTTTAGTTGTAGTAACGCAGAGAGTTATATCGTTCGCTACGCAGATGCTGACGCTATTATTGCTACCGGCACATACACTGGAGAGGTTCATGCGCCGACAACAAAAAGCGGTAATTACTCTGCGGTGTGTAGGCAAGGAGGCTATACAAGTAGTCCTGAAGCAAGATACTATAATGCTCCCCCTCCTCCACCTGCAGAAATTTCTCTTTTAATTTCTCCTCGCACAGTTTTCAAAGACGAGAAATCGATACTTAACTGGAACATTCACTTCCCTCTTGAATCTTGCATGATAAGCGCCAAGGTTATTTGTAAGAATGCTAATTGTTCTACCGCTCAATCCGATTATGAAAATGAAATTAATCAGATACTTCAGTCTGATTTCACTGACAAAGAAGACCAAGAAGGGTCTCGCCCTATTATGACCTCTATTAAGTCAGTGGCACCTAGTCATGTTGATAGTGATTGGATGGCGACTGGACAAAAGACGCTTACCATCTCCTACACCACCGATTTCACGCTTAGTTGTGAAGGTGTTCCTGCTCAAACAAAGAGGGTTTATATACGTGTTAATAAAGAACAACAATAGAGACGGGGCACAGATACTAGAAGTGTTAGTGTGATGGTTTGTTGACACACAAGCAATCGCATAGTAGTGTGATAGTGAAACAGTTCTTTGTTTCCTCCTCACCACTCTCTGGAGAAGTTTGTGAATAAGAAGGCAGAACCATTGCAGGACCCGTTCCTCAATATCCTTCGGAAAGAAAGCGTTCCGGTTGCAATCTACCTTATGAGCGGGATTAAGCTCCAAGGTGTGATTGTGTCATTTGACGCATATGTCATCCTACTCGAACAACAAGTAATCCAGATGGTGTATAAGCACGCCATCTCTACTGTGGTGCCTGTTCGCAAGGTGAATTTCCCTGGACATCAGTCCGAGGACCTGTAATGGTAGCACCCCTCCCCACTTCTGGGAATAATCAATCAGACACTGGTCCGGTAACTACTCCCTCATCGCTTGATGGTGTGGTTACTCCAACAAGTGAGGTCTATTTTTTCCATCTTGCCGTGAGCATCATAAAAATGTCAAAAGCAGGTCAACCTGCTGACCCTGAAGAGATCAAGGTAAAGGGGCGTCTGGCAGTGAGGTTCCCTGGACTTGTATGTGGAAAAAATATTTTTGTACCCAGAGAAGCTCTCATAAAGAGCGGAGAACAAACCCCTTCCTCAAGGAAAGTTCCCACTCAAGAGCTGGTGCCCATCTCGGGTGAGATTGAGAGAATGTTTCATTTCACCACAGAAGAACACCCAAGCACAGGAAGACGGCAACATGTTGCCGTCTGGACAAGGTCAGGGTCTCTCTATCTTGTAACCCTTCTTAGGATTTAATCATTGTACCATCTACTCAAAACGGCCTCACTCTTGGTCGTTTTCTTTTTGATATACTACAGTGTATGAAAATTATTTCTTATAATGTTAATGGGATACGTGCATCACACAAGAAAGGAGCATTACAAAACCTTCTTTCATTGAATGCGGATATTGTTGGTATTCAGGAAACAAAATCAACCCCCGATCAACTTGATGAGCAGATTCTCTCTCCTCTTTCGTATACCTCATACTTTGATAGCGCAAAAGAGCGTAAAGGGTATTCTGGTGTTGCGGTGTATACAAAAGTTACACCAAAAAAAGTTGAGTATGGGCTAGGTGATGAGTCATTTGATACAGAAGGCAGATGCATCACACTTCATTTCGGGACTTTCGCCTTCGTCACGGCATATTTTCCAAATGGTGGACGCGACGAGGAACATTTTCAATTCAAGCTAAAATATTACGATAAATTTCTCAAACATGTGCAAAAGTTAGAAAAAAAATACGCACACGTTATCTTCTGTGGAGATCTTAATGTTGCACACAATGAAATTGATCTTGCTCGCCCAAAAGAGAACAGTAATCAGATAGGTTTTTTACCAATTGAGCGTGCATGGGTGGATAAGGTCGAACAGTCTGGTTTTATTGACACATTTCGAGCAAAGCATCCAGAGGAAGTGAGATATAGTTGGTGGGATCAAAAGACTCGCGCACGAGAAAGAAATGTTGGGTGGAGAATTGATTACATCTTTGTAAGTAAATCACTTAGAAAACTTCTCGATACCACAAAAACTAAGGCAACTATCATGGACGATTTTATGGGAAGTGATCATGCACCAGTAGTGCTTGAGATAGACTTGTAGTGTACTGCTACAAAAAGGTGGTAATAAAAACAGGCACCAACGGTGCCTGTTTTGTCGTGTGGATTTATTGGTTAATTAAAAAGTGATCGAATTACATCAAAGATTGTCCCCCTCTGCTCCTTCTCATTTTTTATTTCTCTATTGTCTGCTTTTTTGAGTGAAGAAACATTGCTGGTGGTATTGGTTTCTGGTGCAACAGCTTCTGTTTCTTCTTTGGAAATTTGCTCGGCATCCTCTATGTCGTGACACTTCTTAATGTCATCTTCAAAGGTTTGCCATGCAATTTTTCTTGCTTGAGTGAGGTTGTTTTGTGCACTCTTTACGAGGTTCTTGTATGTATTTACTGACGCCTTAATCGCGTCCTTTTTTTCAGCTTCATCAGTTATTGCAACAGCCGCCTTTTCTCGGTTCTTTCTGTCTTTAAGGGCGTTTGTCATTGCGGTATTGTAAATGGAACGAGAGGTTGCAATGCTTGTATCGCGAACTTCAATTGCATTTTGTGAACAGAGGGTAAAGTTCTGCTTTGGTGTCTCAGGGGTCGATGAGGAGACTGTTTCGGTGGAAGTTGCGTCTTTGTTTACAACAGGAACACTCGAAGAAGCCTCTTCTGCAAAAGTGTAGAGAGGGAGAAGGAAAAGAATTCCAATGCTTGCTTGTAGTAGTTGTTTCTTCATAGTAGTTGTTGTAAATCTATCGACAGACTTTTTGAAATGTAAGATTACAATGAGTAGTCCTTTAGATTATTCTCATAATCTTCGTTATCTATCTGTTGTTCAAATGACTCCACTTGCCTGTCTGTTTCGTAGTAAGGATTATTTTGAATATCATTTCTCTGACTTATATACGTAGGGAGAACCGCGAAGATAATTGCCGAGAGTGTTACCACTTGTGTAATTGCCAACCATCTATATGGGGAACGTACCGCACGTCCCTCTTTAAGTTTTTGTTGCTCTGGTATTTGAGAAAGTATTGCTTGAAAATAGGTTTCTGACGGCGATACGTTCTCCTTATACATGGTTAAGGCATCTTCGATATGAGATTGTCGCTGTAGTGTATTAGTCTGTTTCATGGAGGTGGGCTGTGAGAATTCGAAGTTTTTTGAGTGCGCGTTCCTTTATTTTGCGAATGTACACCTCTTCTTTCTCAATGACATCACTTATTTCTTTATAACTAAGCTCTGCAAAAAAATATAAACGAATGACTTCCTGTTCATCATGTGAAAGTGATGGGAGGTAGGTGGTAATGGTTGCCGCAAGATTCTTAACATGTACTTCGTCAAGAATTGTGGCTCCATCATCGATATAGGTTTCTAAAAGAGTTTCGTCAAAAGATTCAAACACTCTCTTCTCTCCGTGATTAATGAGTAATCGCTTTGCTATTGTGAAGAGATACGCAAGCGGAGATTTTTCTGGTTCATAGGAACTTAACGCTTCGTAGAACCGCAAGAACGTTTGTTGACAAATATCATTCGCAAGTTCAGTGTCATGACTTTTTGATATGACATATCTATACAAGGGAACATAGAGCGTAGAGTAAAGGGCCCCGAAGGCATCCTTGTCTCCCTTTTTTGCTTGTAAAATAAGCTTTTTGAGAGCAATATGGTCCCCTGTACTTACTATAACAGGTAAGGAGTTATTTTGTGACAGCATCTATACCAGGTAGTGTACCAGATACAAGGAAATCAAGCATCGCCCCTCCACCAAGAGACACGAAGGTGAATTTTTGAAGAAGATGAAGCGTGTTTGCAACAGATACGGTATCCCCGCCTCCAATGTATGAGGTTGCTCGTGCGTTTGCAAGCGCGGTGAGGACCTGCTCACTCCCGTGAAGCCACCCTTTTTCGTAAAGTCCAAGAGGTCCGTTGGCAACGACAGTATTGGAGACGTTGATTATCTCACTTAGCATCTCCGTTGTTTTTGTACCACAGTCGACAACCATTCCGTCTTTTGGAATCATTGTCACATCAACAGTTTCTCCGTTTGCTAGCACAACATCAATTGGGGTCATAAGAAGTGGGTGGTTCACAAAGCTTTCTGGAAGATGGTATTCAGGATCATAAAGACTTTGTCCAATTTCAATCCCCTTCTCTTTCCATATATTATGTACCATTGCCCCACCAACAAACACCTTCACCCCTTGATCAAGATATTGCTTAATGAGTGAAAGCTTGGTTGATATTTTTGCCCCACCAACAATAAGAATGGCAGGCTGTACAGGGTTGAGGGCATTTGTGAGATTTTCAAGTTCACGCTCAAAGGTTGGTCCGAAATATGAAAGTTTATTTTCTGCAACACCTACCACGCTTGCATGTTTTCGGTGGGCAACAGAAAATGCGTCATTGATAAAAAGGTCTCCAAGAGATGCAAACGAGTCTGCAAGTGAGGCGAGGTTCTCGGTTTCGCCGGGAAAAAGTCGTACATTCTCAAGGAGCATGCCAGACCCTTCGGTAAGCGCACGAGATTTTCCTTCAAGTTCTCCAAAATCAAATGATGGGGTAAAAGTAATAAATGGGAGTGCTTTTGTTACATGTCTCGCTACAACTTCTAAGCTTTCCCCTTTTTCTCCAAAATGTGTGAGAAGAATTATTTTTGCGCCGACACCAGAAAGATGTTGTAGAAATGGCACGCTCACTTCGAATCTGCTCGTATCAGTAATCACCCCATTAGTAACCGGCATGTTCCAGTCGACGCGAACAAGCACTCTCTTTTCTTTGAGTGTTCGTAGGTCAGGCGCACAATGATCTTTCCATGTTGTGTTCATACGTTATGTAGTATTTATTGGGTATATAATGCATTTAATATATTTACAAAGGAGGAAACCTCCTGAGAAGCTCTTCCAATTAAAAGTCCATCCACCCCTCCTTCTTCTAGGAACGCCTGTGCGTTGTCGTCGGTGACGGTTCCCCCATACAGGATCTGAACTTTCTTTGCGTAATCAATCCCTCCAAGTGACGCAAGGGCGCGACGGATGGCAATCACCGCTTCAAAACATTCTGCAGCGGTTGCAGGGACAGTCCCACCTATTGCCCATACAGGCTCATACGCCACAATGAGCTCAGAAAAAAGTTCTCGCTTTACTGTAGAGAGTGTATGCTTCACATCATTTTCAAGTTCTTCGAGATATTTCCCTTCTTTATCTCTAGTGTGTTCACCAAAACAAAGGATGGTAGTGAGTTTATTTGAAAGTGAAAGAAACACTTTATCAACTCTCTCTTTTTGTGTTTCTCCTCGAGCGCGGACTTCACTGTGTCCAATAATGGTAAATGCTGCACCGGCTGACATGAGTTGAGAAGGAATGGTTGCACCAGTTACTTGCCCCAAAACGGTTCCATGTACTGTTTGTGCACCAATGTATCCTCTTGTTGCAAGGCTCTGTAGGGAGGGAATAAAAATTTCAGGCACAGCGATGAAGTATGCCTTCTTTGGCATCTTATGTTTTGAACTGGAAATTTTTTTCTCAAGTTGTTTAATAAATTTTATCCCCTCATCAAGAGTCTTTGGTGTAGATTTCCAGTTGCCTACAATAATTGGGGCTGTACGTTTTGTCATAGATGAGAGTATAGCATGTACATTTTCACAACATGCGTGAGTAATCTTCACAGTCGTTCCATCGTAAGATGGTATACTTTTGTTATCTATGTCCGCAACATCATCTCATTCTTTTTCAAAAGGATACAACGCTAGTATTCATTTCTTTGCACAGCACAAGACGTACACCGCTTTCCTTTTTGTCATGATTACTGCAATCGTGTTCTACACTCTTTTTTCTGCACCAAAAACAGAAAGTGAAACATACACTGTTGCGTTTGGCCCGATTACACAATATGTAAAAGTTTCCGGTCAGGTTGAATCGTCGAAGGATGCCAACCTTTCATTTCAGACAACAGGGGTAGTTGCATATGTTGGGGTAAAGACCGGCGATAAGGTAGAACAAGGAAAAGTGCTTGCTACTCTCTCTGGGGGAGATGCACAAGCAACTCTTTTACAGGCTCAGGCAACCCTCTCAAACGCAGAAGCGGTTCTTGCACAACTACAACAGGGTGCCCGTAAAGAGGAGGTGGCGGTAAAGGAGCAAGTCATGGAAAACGCTAAGAGTTCTCTTGATCAAGCATATAGCGCACTACCTGATGCGATACAAAATGTTGATGCGATCACTGCTGATGTGGTCAAAAATAAGTTCTCTACTTTCTTTGTCTTCACTAACGGAAGATATCAGCTTTCATTTAGTTCTTGTGATCAGCGCCTCCAAGGTGAAATCGAGACGAAGCGTACCGCACTAGAAGATACGCTTGCACACTTTCAGACAAAAAGTTCTGTGATTACCACGCTCTCATCTACCCAGAATGTTGATGCTACATTTGAAGAAGCATATCGTTCATCGCTTGCAACAAACGATCTTGTAAACACTGTCTCTAACCTCCTCCTCCTCCCTTGCAGTATTAGTAACGGAGGACTCGATGGTTTCCGTACAACCCTTTCGACTGTGAAGACGACAATGACAACTCTCTTTTCTGATATTTCTACAAAACGAAGCGCACTCATTACCGCAAAAAATGCCTTCAACCAAGCTTCTCGTGATCTTGAACTCACAAAAGCCGGAACCGATCCGTATAAAATAAAAGCACAAGCTGCAGTTGTCTCACAGGCAGAAGCGCAAGTGGCTTCAGCAAAGTCAGGATTAGAAAAAACAATTATCAAGGCACCTTTTGCGGGGGTGATTAGTAACACCGACCTTTCACTTGGAGAGACGGTAACGCTTGGAAAGACGGCGGTGAGCATGCTTGCACTTGATGGATTTGAGATTGATGCAAAAGTTCCAGAGGTCGATATTGTTAAAGTTAAAGTTGGTGCCCCTGTTGATGTAACACTTGATGCATACGGTAGAGATATTATCTTCCCTGCAACAGTTACACGCATTAATCCAACCGCAACAACCGAAGGAACGGTTCCTGTCTATAAAGTAATTATCACCTTCGTTGGACGGGACGATCGTGTGCGACAAGGGATGACAGCAAACGTGCAGATTGTTACCGAGACAAAATCAAAAGTAATCGCTGTCCCTGCTCGATTTATTCAAGTGATAACAAGCGAAAAGGGAAAGGCGACAGTGCTTGTTAAAGGAAAGGAAGAGATTCGCGAGGTTCGTCTTGGTGTGCGCGGTGCAGATGGATATATCGAGATCACAGAAGGGCTTCTTGCAGGAGACTTGATTACCGCGCCACTTACCGCAAGTCGTCAGGCACAGAAACAAACAAACTAAGTAGCATATGCGACAATTTTTTAATACCCTCTCACTTGGATTCTTTCTTGCAATTCGCCAAGTAACGCGTTCAAGTAGGTGGGCTACCGGACTGATTGTGTTTATTATGATGCTCACGTTTCTTAATCTTGTGGCAACGAGCGGTTTCTTGGTGGGAATTATCGAAGGGTCTTCTCGCGCCTTCAAAGAGCAATGGACAGGCGATCTTATGATTGTTAACCGTAATGAAAAGCAATACATAGAGCACACAGGGGACATAGTAGGAATGCTCTCTTCTTTCCCACAGATTAAGAGCTATACCGAGCGTATTATTGCAGGAGCGAAGATTGAAGCCAATTGGTGGGAGAAGAGAAAAGAAGAAGATGCAAACATTGTTTCTAATCAGATAGCGGGGGTTGATCCAGAAAAGGAAGATGCTACGACACATCTTTCTGGAGAAATAGCAGAAGGAGAATGGTTAAAGCCTGGGGATTCAAGTGGTATCGTGATCGGTTCTGGTTATCTTAAGGAATATAGTCGTGTCGCTGATCTGGTGTCGCTTCTCCACGACATTCATCCAGGATCAACTGTACGTGTTACTGTAAGTGGAAAGAAACTCTCTTCGGGAAGCCCTGTTCCTGAAGATAATATGACTGCAAAAGAAGATACTTCGACAACAGGTTCTGTAACGCAGGATTTTATTGTACGAGGTATTCTTGATTCAAAAGTCCAGTTTGTTGCATCCCGTGCATATATTCTTGATAGTGAACTCAAAAAAATGTTAGGCAAGTCAGATGGTGATGTTTCCGAAATTTCTATTGTAATGAATCCGGGCGTTGATCCGTATCTTGTAAAGACCCCCCTTATGAATAATGGTTTCAGTGACTATGCAAAGATCAACACCGCAGAAGAAGGCGCCCCAGAATTTTTAGTGAACATAAAGCTTTTCTTTACAATCATCGGTAATATTCTTGGTTCAGTTTCTGTAGTGGTGGCGCTTATTACTATTTTTATTATTATTTATATCAACGCACTTACTCGTCGTCGCCAAATCGGTATCATGAAGGCGGTCGGAGTGACTGAGTTTGCAATCGAATTTAGTTATATTTGTCAGGCCCTCTTTTATGTTCTTGCTGGATCCCTCATTGCTCTTGTGGTTATTTTTGTTTTCCTTAAACCATTCATCGATGCTCACCCTATCGATACCCCTTTTTCAAAGATCGTGCTTGTGGCTGATCCGGTGTCGGTTGCATTTAAGTTTTTACTCGTGACGATTGTTTCCGTGTTTGCAGGATACTTACCAGCACGTATCATTGTGAGTACCAATACACTGAATGCTATCCTAGGAAGAAATAAATAATTTGTTTAATCACCATGACACACGTAACCCCTATCATTGAAATCAAAAATATCACACGAAGTTTTGTTGATGGTGACACAACGACGCAGGTGTTAAAAGGAATAGATCTCACTGTGAACAAGGGCGAGTTTGTTGCAATTATGGGACGCTCTGGTGCAGGGAAGTCTACTCTTCTCTATCAGGTCTCTCTCCTTGATACTCCGACAACAGGGTCTATTAGATTAGACGGGCGACTCGTTGATGATTTAAGCAACTCTGAAAAAACAAAGTTTCGTCTTCGTGAGCTTGGATATGTATTTCAAGATTATTCACTACTTCCAGAACTTACCGCATCCGAAAACATTATGGTCCCCCTTCTTATGCAAGGAATGAGTAAAGCAACCGCACGCAAGCGAGCAGAAGAAGTGCTTACTAGTGTGAACTTGGTTCACCGTAAAGATAATCTCCCTTCCGAACTTTCTGGAGGAGAACAACAACGTGTATCAATTGCTCGTGCAGTAACCCATAAACCAAAAATTGTCTTTGCTGATGAGCCTACCGCTAACCTCGACTCCTACTCTTCACGACTTGTCATGGATATTTTTAAAAAACTCAACAAAGAAGATGGTCTCACAATTGTGATGGTGACACACGAAGAAGAGTTTGGAAAATTAGCAGATAGAATCGTTAAGCTCTCGGACGGATTGATTGTGAAGTAAGTGGAAACAGTACCCCAACTCCTGGTGCTGAATGGTGTATATCTGGTTCGTATAATTCATAAAAATCATTATAAAATAATGGTTTTTTAGTATTTATAAATAATCAGTAGTATTGACTTGTATCATTAAATGTGATACGGTGAAACTGTCGCTCTTTTAAACGGTCAGTAAGGAGAAATGCATGGAAGATTCAAAGGCGGTCCCTTTTCATGAAAGGGGTATGATCGTAGTTGATCCTCACTACGAATTTCCAGGAGAGGAAGCGCTCAACAAGGATGTTGCAAAAATTTTTGAGGAATGTTTCCAGAGAGAAAAGATCCTCGAGGTGCTGGATTGTAACAAGATTCCAATTGGGGTCAAGATGGTCCTTGTTCAGCATCCCGCTCTTGCCCTTGCTTACTTCAATGAAGGAGCAGAGAGGGTTGCTAACTTTTTGGTAGAAGACTTTTCTTGTTATCTAAAAGAAGACAAAGGCACGGCATGGCTTGCCGAAAATTATCAGACAAAACACGGAAGTAAAGAAAAGATTTTCATTGATGGTGATGCTCCTGCCAGGGTGCCGAAGGACGGCAGCTATAAGGTTGCTTTTGAAGGGAGAGGGCACCAACAAGTTGGAATGATCCAGTGGAATAAAGATTTGTTTGCGGACCCCTCTTTTCTCTACCTCTCAAAGAATCAGCGAGTTGGGAGTGAGATCGTGGGAGAGGGTCTGTACAAAGAAGTTCGTAAAATGTTTACCGCAAACATCAACGTTCTCTGCTGGCTTTGGGAACACCAAGATCAAATCCCGGAATCATGGGAAAACCTTGGAGGGGTTGTCTTCTGGGGAACGGTGTACGAAGGGGTCTACGAGATTGAGGGCAGGAAGAAAGAAGGCCGTTTCGTGTGGGCTCTTTGTAGGAGGGGAAAAAAGTGGTGTAAGGATAAAGCGTGGTTGGACTTTATGTTCCGAAAAGGCTATCCTGCGCTTCTGCTTCCGAACTCTTGATTTTGAAAGTGTTCAGGTCCGACCAACGGTCGGACCTTTCTTTTTGATTGCTCCACTTCACGACGATGTCAAGAGTAACAACAAAAACTTGCAAAAACCAAGATATGTTATATAATAGTATTTGTATACGGATGTGGATTTGTGAGTCGGCCTGTTAAGTTCAGCGCCGGCCATTTTTATTAAAAAATTTAGAAAGTAACAAAATTATTTCATCTGCTTTGTTAGAAAAAGTTTTTGCTTCTACCTCGCGTTTAAAACATTTTTCTTACTTTTTATAGTGTACTGAAAAATTATTAAGGAATTAAAAGCGTAAATGTTCTATTTACGAATTACCAATAACTAATTACGAATATGTTAGATATCAAAGCATTAAAGGTTGCTCTCGAGCAACTCGAACAAGAGAAGAAAATTTCCCATGAAAAAGTAGTAGACGCAGTAGAAAAGTCACTCGCCGCCGCCTATCAGAAAGAGTATGGAAAGCGTGGTCAGATTGTCCGTTGCCATATTAATTTTGACACAGGTGAAACTAATTTCGAGCAAGTAAAGATTGTGGTTGATGAAACAACGGTGCGTATGCCAGTTGAAGGTGAGGAGGAAGAGTTTGTTCCTGCTACTAAAGAAGCAGATGAGACAGCAGAAGGGCTTCTCCCTCGTTACAACGAAGAGCGCCATATTTTACTCTCTACCGCAAAGCTTCTCAAGAAGAATGCAGAACTCGGTGAAGAAATTGTGTTCCCTCTTGATAATCAGGACGACTTTGGTCGTATCGCTGCGCAGACCGCAAAGCAAGTGATCGTACAGAAGCTCCGTGAAGCAGAGCGTGAATCAATCGTTGGTGAGTTTACAGACAAAGAAAACACAATCGTCTCAGGTGTTGTTCAGCGTATTGAGCGTTCGACCGCATTCATTGACCTCGGGCGTACTACAGCAATTCTTCCTTACGAAGAACAAATTCAAGCAGAGCGACTTCGTCCTGGAGAGCGTATCCGCGCTTACCTTTTCTCTATCGAGGAAGGGTTCCGTGGACTTTCCATTCGCCTTTCACGTTCACATCCAAAATTCTTAATCGAGCTTTTCAAGAATGAGAGTCAGGAAATTGCTCAAGGTATTGTTGAAATTGTTGCAGTTGCGCGTGAACCAGGTAGCCGTTCGAAGATTGCAGTGAAGTCAAACGATGAACGTGTTGATCCAATTGGTGCTTGTGTTGGCCAGCGAGGAGTTCGTGTTTCTGCTATTACTGAAGAGCTTTCAGGTGAGAAAATTGATGTGATTGAGTGGTCACCTGATGCACGTCGTTTCATTGCAACAGCACTCTCCCCTGCGAAGGCTATCTCTATTGAACTTAACGAAGATGAGAAGAAGGCGGTGGTTACCGTGTCTCCTGAAGAGCAGTCGCTCGCTATCGGTAAAGGAGGACAGAATGTTCGGCTTGCAGCAAAACTCACCGGATGGAAGATTGATATTGTTTCAGGTGGTGAAATGGTTGCAGAAGCAGATGAGGAAGGGATATTGACTACGCAAGGTATTCTTACTGGTGAAACACTTTCCGAAGAAGTTGATGTTGTACTCGAGGCGCTTAATGTAACAGAAGATGTTACTCCTAAGAATGCAGAAATTGAGAACGTTGTTGAAGAAGTGGAAGGAGAAGCAGAAGAGGCGACACCAGATACTGTTGTAGCTGAAGCGGAAGAAGTAGTTGCTGAAACCGTAGAAAATAAGTAATTAGGATTTATACTAGAACTATTAATCAAACATAACTATATACTACATCTATGAATTTACTTCACGATATTACTCCAGGGAAAAATGTTCCAGAAGAGTTAACTGTTATCATCGAGATAAATAAAGGTTCACTTAATAAATACGAGCTCGACAAAGAGACGGGTCTCATTAAGTTGGATCGCGTATCTCACACTGCGCAAACGTTCCCATTTGATTATGGGTTTGTTCCACAGACGCACTGGCACGACGGCGATCCACTTGATGTTATTGTTCTTACCACCACCCCTCTTATTCCAGGAATCCTTGTTGATGTTCGTCCGGTCGGTGTAATGGATATGATTGATTCGGGTGACAGTGATGCAAAAATTCTAGCTGTCCCAGTTGGTGACCCAAGATTCACTCATGTTAAAGATCTCAGCGATGTTAACCCCCACTTCATTAAAGAAGTAACTCACTTTTATGAGAATTATAAGAAGCTTCAAAATAAAGTGGTAACAATTCCAACAATACGAGATGCAAAAGCTGCAAAAGAAGTCATTCTCGAATCTATTGCACTATACAAAACTGAATTTAAGAAGTAATAATAATGACGAAAATTTTATTGTGTCTAGATTACATATTTTTTAATTATCTAACACCTAAAGCCTAACGTCTAATAACTATCCATATGAAAATTGAAAAGAAAGACCTTCCAAAAGGATTGGTAGAATTAAAAATTGTTGTTGATGAAAAGGAGTTCGAAAGCCATCACGGTAAAGCACTCACCGTTGTTCAACAGGCGGTAGAAGTGGATGGTTTTCGTAAAGGGAACGCACCAGAGGATCTTATCGTAAAAAAATACGGAGACATGATCATTCTCGAAGAGATGGCGAACTTGGCACTTCGTGAAGCATACGTAAAAGCGGTCGAAGAGCATAAACTTAATCCAATCTCTGATCCACAGGTAACTATCACAAAGATTGCTAAAGGAAACCCTCTTGAGCTTACTATCACTGTTCCTGTGATGCCAGAAATCACTCTTCCTGCCTACAAGAAAATTGCCAAGGAAGTTGTAAATGATGGAGAAAAAATTGAGGTAACTGATAAGGATATCGAAGACGTGCTCGAAGAACTCCGCAAGGGAAGAGCTCATCAGCATTCACATGAGCATGAACATGTTCATGGTGAAGACTGCGACCATTCACACGATGAGGAGGTGAAGAGTGAAGAAGAAGGCAAAGAGAAAAAAGAAGCCCCTCTTCCTGAGCTTAATGATGAGTTTGCACAGAGTTTTGGTGACACCTTCAAAACGCTTGTCGATCTTAAGAGCAAGGTTCGAGAAAACCTCACTCTTGAAAAAGAGCAAAAGCTTCGCGAAAAGCGCCGCACCGCTATCATGGAAAAGCTTGTTAGTGAGATGAAGACCGAGCTCCCAGAGGTAATCATCGAAGGAGAATTAAACAATATGCTTGCCCAAATGAAGGCAGATATCACTCGTTTTGGTGGAACATGGGAAGATTACCTTTCTCATTCGAAGAAAACAGAAGAGCAGATCAAGGTTGATTGGAAAGATGATGCCTACAAGCGTGCTATGAGCCAGATTCTTCTTCATAAGATTGCACAAGCAGAGAAGCTTTCTGCTACCGAAGAAGAAGTAGAGGTTGAACTTGTTCGTCTCCTTGCAACCGTACAAGATGCAGATGAGGAGCGAGCAAAGGCGTACCTATATCAGGCCCTCACCAATGATAAAGTCCTCAAGTTCCTTGAGGGAAGCAAGTAGTATTTATTGGTAACTGTGCAAGAGTACTAATACTTATAATTAAACATAAAAGCACGACACCGTAGGTGTCGTGCTTTTGATATAAGAATGGTCGTCCTTGTATAGCTACCCTTGTTGTCCTTCGGTTCCTTGGTGTGCGTGTACCTTATGCTTTTTTGTATGAACAGTACAATCATCACAGAAGCAGCTGATTGCAGACATGAGACCTCCAATGATGGCAAGGTTCTTAAGGGCATTCATCGCATTAAGTGGAGCTGAGATATTATGATGAACGACAAGTGTTGCAAGTACTGTGAAGCCGATAAGGGCATACCCTGTTTGACGTACCTTGTACCCCCAAGCAAATGCAAGCGCTATAGGAACTTCGATAATAATCACAATAAGCGTTGCAAGCGGCGCGAACGGAACACCAAATGCTCTTACTGTGGCAACGGCACCAACATCACCTGAAAAGTGCATTATTTTTTGTATGCCAGCGACCACAAACAAAAGCGCTATCAATGAACGTGAAATAAGAGCGTAATTAATTTTCATATCAAATAAATTATAAATAAAATTCTAAATTCAAAAAGAAAAACCCTCTTTGAGTGTGCTATAAGTGTAGCATGTTGACGGCAATCATTTTAGAGAACAAGGAGTGAGGCGCCAACAATTGCCGCTGTTTCTGCTCGAAGAACAGTCTTTCCAAGAGAGTAATCAACGAGATTCTTTTCTCTCATGAGCAAGAGATCGCTATCGCTCCACCCACCTTCTGGTCCAACAAACAAAAGAACGTCTTTGTCTGCAAACTTTTCTTTACATGTAATGAGGGGAGCCCCTCCCATGGTAAGAAGTATTCCCAGCTGATCTTCTTTAATCCTTTCGAGGATTTCTTGAAGAGCAAGTGGAGGTGAAATTAATGGAACATCTCCCCTTCCACACTGCTCGGAAGCCTCTACTGCTATTTTGTGTAGGCGGTCAATGGAGATATTTTTCTTTTCTGAGCGTGAAGAAAGAATGGGGATGATTGTGGAAATACCAAGCTCGGTAACTTTTTGTACAGCAAGCTCAAAGTTGTCCTTTTTAATAAGCGAAAGACAAAGAGTTATTTTTTGTGAAGGAATATAAGAAGTGGTTGCTTCTCTACACGTAAGTGTGCAAGAGTTCTTCGTGATTGTGTGTAAAGAATAGCGATAATCATGCCCATCACCATTAAACAGAATAACGAAATCGCCCAAAGAGTATCTAAAAACTTTTGTCCACTGGTTTATTAAAGAAACATCATCTATAACAACTTCTTCACCAAGGGGTTGTAATACGTAGAAGCGATGTAATCGCATGCTTACTAGACTACATAAAGCAAAAAGACATTGCAAATAAAGGGAAAAGACAACATTCTAAGAGACACAAAATGATAATAAAAAATAAAAGACAGTTATCCACAGTTATCCACTTGCATATAAAAGACATTGGAGTATTATTAAGGACAGGGTAGAGAACGTAAGCAATAACGCTCACCCATGCGATAGTTGGGATTCACAACATTGCATAAACTCTCTACCAAAATTGTTCATTCACATCGCGGACCATAAAGATCATAATTAGATCTCCGCACCAAAAACCCCTAAAAGGTTTGCATGAAGTTTGTTTCTCTTTTTACGAAGTATCTTAGAGAGAGTTATCTTGTCTCTACTCTATTTACTTAGTTCTTTTTATTAGCTTTTAGACTGTGAAGTCCATGTAGCTCATAAACACTTCTCAAAACCCCTTGCATTCTGTGTACGAGTCCCCTCGCACCTAGAATGCAAGGGGTTTTTTATTTCTATACAGTTGGGGGCAGGTACTACGCAAAGAGCACACAAACAAAAAGGGCGGTTGCTTGCGCAACCGCCCCACAAGAACCCCTTCACTTCTTCATTGCCTTGTTGATGCTAGACATCAGAACGATGCTGAAACCAACAAAGAAGAGAAGGACGAATCCGCCGAGTCCAGCGGAAATCATCGGAAAGATTTCAAACTCATCGGCCGCGAGGTCGATGGAGTATCTTCCGACGAAAAAGAGGGAGACGACTGCACAGACAACCGCCCACGCAATCACCGCACCCCCCACTCCGACCCCGTGCTTCCCGATGAAAAATCCACCGAGAAACGACAGTCCGGACCAGATGTTCTTTCCGAGAGTTTCCCACCCCTTGTCAATTGAAGAAACAATTGCACAGAGAAGAGAAATCGTAGAACAGCCCGTTGCCCACCACCACACCGGCGTATCCCATAGAAGTAGAAGGTGACCCCCTGCCCCCATGGTTGCTACTGCCGAAGCGGTAAACCAGACACCAACAGGGTGCTGTCGGATGAACCTCGAGACATCTCCCCACCGATCAAAGTGGGTAACGAGGAGTCCTGCCGATACGGCGACCATCCCAAGTCCGATATGGAATCGCTCCCAATCGTACTCGAGATAGGCCTTGGTGAACGTAAGAATCGAGAGCACTCCCACGACTCCTCCGGTCCACAGTATCGGAGCAAGCAAGAACCTTGCCCACAGGGCCTTTCCTGCCATCGTCCCATAGTGTGCCGCCACAGTGCCTCCACGGGTGATTCCCGCATCTGCCGCAACCGCTGCACGGCGAGTATACGGGCGAACACGTTGGAAAATCTTGACCAAGAGGCTCCTCACCCCACTCCAGAACCCAGGAATGATCATGGATTCGTAGAAAAGGGCCATGGCGAGCCAAATTGCCACCTCTCGCAGGTTTCCTTCAGTGGCGTGGTATGTTGCCACGCCAAGTATTGGGAATACCGGGAGAGATCTCCATGCAAGACGAATGTCCATACGACCTCCATGGTCGGTAAATTAAATCAATGTGCTTGTGTAGCGGACCTTTATGATATAAAAGTTTGCTACGTTACGAGAGAGTGTAGCATAAATAATGCTATTTGTCAAGCTAAAATATAAGAAAAATCCTTATTTTACAATACCGAATCTAGTTCCCCATCAAAAGGGTAAATGTAGTGAGGGTGCAATTTGCTTGTTCAAGTCCCCGTGCTGTTTCTAGAAGGTAGTAACACACATTAGGTCCAGTTATCTTAAGCATATCCCCCACCCATTGCATAACATATTTTGTAGCATCAACAGTAAGAAGAAATCCATCAGGGGTTACAGTAAAAATTGGTTGCATGGTATGTGGTAGGTATACAAGTATCGCTCTTTATTAATCCCTTTGTCCTACCATACTTTTTGTGTTAGTGTCAAACTAATGCACCTTCATAGCTATCTACTTTGTATGCTATAGTGCAAGTATCCCTGTATTGATAGTCACGGTTGATATTCTTGAATAATCTTGAGTAAAGCAATTTATTTTATTGAAATTTAATATATAGTTTTTAGAAAACGGCTTGATGTATTTTGAGGTGAAGTTTCAAAAGCTACAAGCTACACGCTAAAGGCTACTCACTACCCCTATGCTTATTCCTACAGTTATTGAAAAAAGCCAATTCGGCGAACGTGCATATGATATTTATTCGCGCCTTCTCAAGGAGAGAATTATTTTCCTTGGCGATGAGGTGAACCAATACACTGCATCAATTGTTGTAGCTCAAATGCTCTTCTTGGAGGCAGAAGATCCAAAAAAAGATATTATGCTCTATATCAATTCGCCGGGTGGAAGTGTATATGATGGCCTTGCAATCTACGACACCATGAAACATCTTAAGTGTGATGTAGCAACTGTTGGCATGGGAATGCAGGCCTCTATGGGAGCATTTCTTCTTTCTAGTGGAACAAAAGGAAAGCGAAGCATTTTACCACATGCAACAGTTATGATTCACCAACCATCGGCAGGAACGCGAGGAAAGGTGACTGATATGGAGATTGATCTTAAAGAAGGTATTCGTCTCAAGAGATTACTGAATGAGATTCTTGCAAAGAACACTGGACAAAAAATAGAGAACATCGAAAAAGATAGCGACAGAGATCATTGGATGTCTGCTGAAGAGGCAAAGAAGTACGGCATTATCGATAATGTACTTAAACCAAAAGTAAAATAATATGAGCACCACAGTACTTCTTGTTGAAGGTGCTGTCACATTTGTTGCGGGCGGCGCTGTCGGGTACGTGATTCGTCATCAGGTGGCGAAGCTTCGACGTGGATCGATAGAAGCAGAACTTGAAGAGAAGATTCTTCAGGCAAAGCGTGATGCTCGTACAATAGAAGATGAAGCCCTCACCCGTGCAAGTGTCCTTCGAGAAGAATTGAAACGTAATGAAGACAGAATCCAAAAACAAGAAGAGCGTTTAGATAGAAGAGAAGGAGAGCTTGCTTCTAAAGAAACCCATCTCGACAAAGAATTTGAATCGCTTAAACAAAAAGGAAAAGAGATCGAGACGATTAAGGAGCGTCTCCTTGAAAAAGAAAGCGCAGTGAGTAAGAACTTAGAAAAAGTTGCATCGCTCTCTCAAGAAGAAGCGCGAGAAAAGCTTTTTGCAAGGATAGTAAAAGAGTCTGAAGAGGATTTGCAATCGCGAATGCTAAAGCTTGCGCGTGACGGCGAAGCACGACTTGAAGAAAAGGCGAAGGATATTTTGGTAAGCAGTATTTATCGTATTGCTAATGGTCCTATCGCACAGTTTATGACTTCAACCGTTGAACTTGATGATGAAGAAATAAAAGGAAAGGTGATCGGCAAAGAGGGTCGCAACATTAAAACATTCGAACGAATCGCAGGGGTTGAGCTTCTTGTTGATGAAGTGCCAAACGGAATTGTGATTTCATGTTTTGATCCTGTTCGCCGAGCGATTGCTACGAACGCACTTCAAATGCTCATTAAAGATGGTCGTATTCAGCCTGCAAAAATTGAAGAGTGTATTGATAAAGCAAAGAAAGAGATTGGTGTCTTTATGCGAAAGAAAGGAGAAGAGGCAGTGCTTGCTTGTGGCCTACTCTCTGTCCCAGAAGAACTTATCCCGATCATTGGTCGTCTCTATTTCAGAACAAGTTATGGACAAAATGTACTTGATCATTCTGTTGAGATGGCACATATTGCAGGAGTGCTCGCACAAGAACTTGGTGCTGATGTGTATGTGGCAAAAGCGGGGGCACTTCTTCATGACATCGGAAAAGCTGTTGATCATGAAATACAAGGAACACATGTTGAAATTGGTCGCAAGATTCTCATGAAGTATGGTGTTGATGAACGAGTGATCATGGCTATGCAGGCGCATCATGAAGAATATCCATATGAAACTATTGAGAGTGTGCTTGTGCAGGTTGCAGACGCAATATCAGGAGGACGCCCTGGAGCGCGTCGAGATACGGTAGATAGATACATTAAGCGTCTTGAGGACTTGGAGGCCCTTGCGATGTCATTTTCGGGCATTGAGAGGGTATATGCACTTCAGGCTGGCCGTGAAATTCGTGTGTTCGTCTCCCCTCTACTTGTGAGCGATCTTGAAGCACGCGATCTTGCACGAAATATTGCGCTTCGTGTCGAACAAGAACTTCGCTTCCCTGGTGAAATTAAGATTCATGTGATTCGCGAATCTCGTATCATTGAATTCGCACGATAATCTTAGTAAATCTGCGGTGTGTGGAAATCTCCCCATAGCGATGATTATTCAACAGGAAACAAAAAAGTGATACTACTAAGTATCACTTTTTTGTTTTAGATAGTACTATATACTTAACACATGTCTCCTTTTATAGTGGTTGCTGTTTTTGTTGCTACTATGTGTATAGATGCACTCTATGCGTTGTATACAATTAGACTTGTTGAGAAAAAAGCCTTACAGGCAGCGACTTTTGGGTCACTCATTCATATTCTAACTGCTTTTACGGTTATTTCGTATACGCAAAATTATTGGTACCTCGTCCCCCTAGTGATAGGTTCTTTTCTCGGGACATATTTTGTGGCTAAGCTTAATAAATAATTTTTTCAACATTAGTGTAAAAATTATTATAATTTGACAAATGAAAAATATATTATATTTTGACTTGCTAAAAAACCTGTGCATAATATACTTATTTTATCCTATCGTTTGCTTCTTGCCAGCGAGGGGAATTAATAAATTTATTTTCTGGTGTTGTGATCCTAGGAAACCACACCACCATAAACATCAAACTCTATGAACAAAGCAGGTCTCGTTGAAGCAGTACATGCAGTACTT
>CAZNVC010000001.1:0-72911 GCA_964576685.1 uncultured Candidatus Saccharibacteria bacterium | reverse complement strand
AGATAAATAAATGCCTGCATAAAGAGTCATCGAAAGATGGCTCCTTATGTTTTTAGATAATGAGGGTATAAAATTTGTATCACAGTGTAGTAATCAGCGACAATGTTTTCTAACGCCTAACGTCTATTCACCCAGCATCCCTTGAACGAAGAAGGTAAACCATGTACACTAGTGCAAGTGGTTCCCACTTCGCAAGCAATTGCGGTGGGCGACTGCGCTCACATAAGGCATTTATCTTTGGAGCATGCCACGCTCACCACAATTGAGGGCGAGGCAAAAGAAAGAGCGATCCCGACGGGGTCGCTCTTTCTTTTGCCTTTCTCTCGGGTATATGTTGTTAAGTATTTTTTTACTAGCCCCTAGACCCTAACAACTATTCCCTATCCCTAGCATTCTCCTACTGACCAGTTACCATTTGCTTGTAACTTTACCTTTGGTGACTCATCGTGAGCTATATGAAGGAGACCTGTTGAAGCAATCATGATACCGTTGTCTGTAGAGAGATTTCTGTTAGGAATAAAAAGACTAAAACCCTCTGCTTCTGCTAAATGTTTCAGTGCAAAACGAATGTGCGAGTTAGCGCTCACTCCACCACCGACAATAAGTGTCTTGGCTCTTGTTTCGTACATTGCTTGTCGAACTTTTGCTACAAGAACATCGGTTACTGCATTTTCGAATTCAAGCGCAATCATTTTCTTTGCTCGTTCATCAAGAGGAGAACGCTTCTTTGTTCTTGTAAGTACTGCAGTTTTAAGGCCACTGAAAGAAAAGTTGAGATCACCACTATGAAGCATTGGTCGAGGAAGACGTAAGTCCTCGTCGACTACCAACCCTTCTTTTCTTGCATGTTCTGCAAGACGAGAGATTTCGGGCCCTCCAGGGTAAGGGAGTCCAAGCATTCTCGCTGCCTTATCAAAGGCTTCACCGACAGCATCATCGCGAGTTTTTCCTATTACTTTATAGGAGCGTAGTTTTGGAACATGAACGAGTTCTGTATGTCCTCCAGAGATGAGAAGTGCGCACGCAGGGAGATCAATATCAGAAACTTCATACACATCATCAGCAACAGAAATAAGACCAGCAACAATATGTCCTTCCATGTGGTTGATTGGATATACAGGAATATCCCAAAGCATATGTAGTGCAAGTGCTGCGTTGATACCAACCCACAGTGCTGGTTCGAGTCCTGGTCCTTGGGTGACCGCTATTGCATCGATTGCTGGTTTTTGGATTCCTTCAAAGAGTACTTTCATCGCGGAAAGCATCTCCGGTTCACGTTCAAGAAGGGTGTCTAGTTTTTTACGTTCAGCATTTGGTATGTGGTAGGTGTTAGTTCTTTCAACAAGAAGTTCTGCCTCTTCGAGGGCTTCAGCAATGAGTTGGGTGATAGCTTTTGTGTGTTCACGTTTAGCAAGCGCAGGGAATACTCCACCATACTCTGCATGAAGATCAATCTGTGAAAGCACTTTATGAGAAAGTGTCTCGAATCGTACCTGCTTACCACGAACACGCTTTACGAGAGAAATTGCTGTTTCGTCACAGCTTGTTTCAATTGCCAGAAGAATCATAATGGCTACAGTATAGCAGAGACGGGGTATGTGGTGTAGATGAGTGCATTGTAATTACTTTTATTATGCGGTAGAGTGAGGAACATGAAATTGGTGATTCTTAGTGTTGGAAAAGAAAAGGATGAAGTGATCGCGGATATGGTGAAGTATTTTGAACTTAGATTACTGAGATATCTTCCTCTTGAATGGATATATGTGCCACATGAAGTTACGAAAGAGAAAGAGGGAGAGAAGATCCTTTCACTTCTTAAGAAAGAAGACTACGTAGTACTTCTCGATGAAAAGGGGAAAGATATTAAAAGTGAAGTTCTCGCTGAGTTGATTGAAAATAGAATGGTGGATTCTGTGCGAAGGATGGTCTTTATCATTGGTGGGGCGTATGGTGTTTCTGAAAATGTGGTCGTTCGAGCAAACTACGTCTGGAAACTCTCGTCGCTCGTGTTTCCTCATATGCTTGTACGTGTGATCGTGCTAGAACAACTCTATAGAGCTCTTACGATTATTAAAGGAGAAAAATATCATCATGAATAAGGGCTGGTGAGAGGGGAAAGAAAATGCTAAATAGAGAGAAGCGCGACCGAAGGTCATGCTTCTCTCTATTTACCACAGATTCTTTTCATCAATATAATCGAGATATGTTTGTACGTATGGATCGAGTGTCTCTCGTAGCGTAGGGTAAAGTTCCTTTGTAATAATAAGAGGCGTCTCGTGATCATGATTAAGTGAGAGCATTCCTTCTCCGTCTGCGATAAAAATTAAGTTAATGGTGTCAGTTCCTTTACCGTGGCCAAAAGGTTCTTCTTTAAAAATAGTTCTTCCGGTGGTGAGGTAGCGAATATTGGAGAGTTTCAAAGAGCATTCATCAAGGGCTTTTTTTCTCAGCGATTCTTCGGCAGTTATTCCACGTAACACTCTTCCTCCAACAGGGTAGTAAGCATCCTTTGCAGGAGACATAAGCCTCTTCATGAGAAGGAATCCTGTCTTATCATTGTGTGTGCACTTGATGAAAACATCATGACATACCACAATATTATTTTTGTGTATTGTTGTGTAATCTTCTGTATCAATAAATCCTGATTGTAGTGCTGAGAGTTGCACATCCTTTCCGAGAAATTCCTTGTATTCCATAAGTGGTGACCCCACGGAGAGTCGAACTCCGCTTACCGGCATGAAAAGCCGATGTCCTAACCGATAGACGATGGGGCCGTCTTTATAGTGAAACCCTTTTAATAAAAAGTATCACCGGTACGCGATATAATACCATATTATTTTACTTTTTCAAAATTGGTGTTATATAGTATACTAGTAGATCATAGGGACGGTTAGCTCAGTTGGTAGAGCGCTACATTGACGTTGTAGATGTCAGAGGTTCGAATCCTCTACTGTCCACCAGTACAAAAACGAGCACGGTAATCCGTGTCATTTTTGTTGGTGGACAGAAAGAACATGAACTGTTTCATGTTCGTGTGCGGGTCGGGAATCTGCTTTGAGCCTGCCTTCGGCATGCAGACGTAGCGAGGCAGATTCGTGATTGAATCCTCCACAGGGTCGAAGCGACCCCTAGATGTCTGTATTCATCATAATGACACCCATTACTTAAATGAATCGTGCCTATCACTATTTCTGCCGCCGTTTCTCGACAAATAGAACAAGGGATTGACTAAAACAATATTAATGGTATACTGTGTATAGCTTTTCCCAGTGGTGATCTTCACATAAAGGAGTTGTCATGGATACGTTTGTTTTCTTGCTCTTTGCATTTGTTGCGGTTACGTCGACCGCTCAGGCACAGCAAGTTTTTCCTGCTTGCTCTATTAATCCGATTGGATATGTTGTCGAGAATGTCCAGTGCCTGGATGGTCGAGCAAGTTGTGGAAATTCGCAACCTGTCCCTTACAGTAAGCCGACCAGCTCGGGTGCATTCTTCACCGTCCCGAAAGGTCAGGTGGTAATACTGAAGACCAAAACTGACAAGCATCAGTTTCAGGTCCATTGTATTTTGCAGCAGGATGTTTTCCCTTGGGTTACCCAACAGGGTACTGACAAAAAACTCATAGCCTTCGATCTTCGAAATGGTCAGGAGGTCTACACGAAGGAAGGTGAACCCTGGGAAAAATCTTCGTTTGCACGCTTAGGTCTTCCTTTTGGAATAACGTACAATGACACTTTCAAGTAATACAATAAAAACCCCGACACAGATCGGGGCTTTTTTCTTTCTTGCTTCAATATAGCTCCAAAGTTGTAGCAACCGACATCATACGTAAATGTTTCAGTTGTGTTAAAATTACAAACATGATTTCTGCAATTGCTTTTGATTATGCTGGTGTTCTAGAAATAGCTGAACGTAACATTATTGATGAAATAACAGAATACATGAATATTTCTTTAGAAGAATGGTCATCAGTATATCATTCTCTAAATTATCTTTGTAATGTTGAAGGAAAGTCATGGAACGAAGTAGCACTTTTAACAGTTGAAAAGTTGGGCGCATCGCAAGAACAAATCGTACAGATACAAGAAATAATGCGTCTCAATGCTCTTTCAAAAAAAGTTAATAGTGGTTTGGTTGAAATAATAAAAAAACTTAAACCAAACTACACAATAGCGCTTATAAGTAATTACCCTCCACATTTACGAGAAAAATTACAAACACAAAGCCTTACAGAACTTTTTAATGAAATTATTATTTCTAGTGAAGTTGGTTATCAGAAACCTCAACCAGAAATTTTTATGCTTCTCTGTGAAAGACTAAAAATACAACCTCAAGAGTTAGTTTTTATTGATGATTCTAAAAAGTCATTAGAGAGTGCAAATGATATTGGTTATATACCTATTTTATATCGTAGTAATGAGCAATTAGAACAAGCTTTGCAAGAGCTGCATATCATTTACTAACTTAATAAAAATTTCCTTTCCCTCTTTACCCAAACTTCACTACAAAACTATACATTCCCATACCACACACACCTTGCAAAGTATCTCCATTCTTTGGTGTTCCCGCGTCGATCACTGTCTCACCGGTTGCTGGCAACATGCTTCTGTAACCAAGTGACTTGATAACTAGTGAAGCAGAACAGTCATACGTTCCATCAGTTTTCATAATGAGCTTGGTAGGAATACCTGCTTTTGCAGTTGATGAGCGCGGTGAATACCCTCCGCGAACATTGATGGTGATGTATTGAATGCCGTCTTTTATAACACTATTTTCGGAAGTTGCACCTGTATCATTTTTTTTCGGTTCTGATCCCTTTGGGAAGTTCATTGTTGGAGTACCCACTTCGCTTCCACGTGTGTCACGAGTAGTAAGAAACCATGTGCCGGTGATAATAAGTAGTCCGATAATAATTGCTGTACTGTTTTTCATAATGTGTATTATAGAGTAAAGAGGGGATTAATAATACCTAAGCCTGCAAGCCCTGTAAGAAATGCGAATATGCCGAGTCCAGTCACGACAATTCCTGCTGACTTAAAGAAGAGTGGTGCATAACTTGAATGTGCAAATGATGCAGATCCAAATGAAAGGAGTGAAAGCATCGGGAGTGTGCCGAGTGCGAAGAAGAGCATGATAAGACTTCCTGAAATGAACGTGCCACTAGAAAGCGCAGCAACTTGCATAGACTGAGTGAAGCCACACGGAAGAAAGAACGTTCCTACACCAAGAAGAAGTGGGGTGAATGTGTGATTCTCGACATTTCTAAATAACTTAAATATTCCTGATGGAAGTGTGAATTTACTTTTCTTAAAGATGCCGGTAAGGGTAAGACCAAGCGTGATCATAATGAGTGAAGCGAGGAGCCCAAGGAGTGATGAGAAAATATAATTAACACCAAGCTCTTTCCCAATGAGTCCAAGGACTCCGCCTAAGATACCGAAACTTAGTAGCCTCCCTATATGAAAGAGATATAATTGTTTTTTGTTACCACGAGTATTTTTATTGTCCTCAGTAATCTTTGCAGAGAATGAAAGCACAAGACCGCCAACGATGGCAAGACAGCTCGAGACTGACGCAATAAGACCAACTAAGAAACTAGTAACTGGAGTTGTCTTTCCTCCGATGCCGAAGTTAAGTATGCCTGACTTCTGGAGTAGAAAGAAAAGAGCAAGAAAAAAGAGTCCAATAGGTATCGCCTGAAGAAGGGTCGTGTCATGTATCTTCTCTTCTGCGATAGGTTTTACCGAGAGAGTGTAGCCGTTCCCTTCTATTTTTTCTGAAAGCTTTTTTGCAAGAGCGTGTTCATTAGCTTCATCTGCATCGAGGTGTACTATTTGTTGTTTCAGGTCAACATGAACGTGTGTGATACCAGGCTGTTCACCTAAAATATCTTCAATTAAGATTTTGCATGATGCACAATGTGTGCCAGAAACGTGAAAGGTGTAGGTTTTCATAGATTATAATTTTTTAGTTTTAATACGAAGTGAGTTCGACACGACAGATACCGATGACATCGCCATTGCGAGGCCTGCAAAAACAGGGGACAGCAACCATCCAAAGAGGGGGTAGAATAATCCTCCTGCAAGCGGAATGCCTATGATGTTATACACGAATGCAAAGAAAAGATTCTGCTGTATTCCTCTCATGGTTATTGTGGAAAGTTTAATTGCTTTAACTACTTTTGTGATATCGCCACCAAGAAGGGTGATACCTGCAGACTCAATTGCAATATCAGTCCCTGTTCCCATTGCGATACCAACATCTGCCACCATAAGGGCGGGGGCATCATTGATACCATCACCTACCATTACCACCTTCTTTCCGTGTGCTTGCAACTCTCTAATTTTTCCTGCTTTTTCTTCTGGTAATACTTCTGCTATCACAGTGTCGATATGTGCTTGCTTGGCGATGTACTGTGCTGAGAGGTGATTGTCACCAGTAAGGAGTACTACCTTTAGTCCTTGTCTATGAAGTTCTTTCACCGCTTTTACCGCCTCTTCTTTTAATGTATCACTAAGCGCTATAAGCCCTACTTGTAGTGAGTTGATTGTGACGACCACCACCGTCTTCCCTTGCTCTTGTAACGCTTTAACTGTGCCTAGTTCTTTCTCGGAGGAGTGTGGCTTATGAATGGTAATAGTATCGTTTCCAATAGTACCAGTAACCCCAACACCTTCTTGCGCAGAGAAGTTCTCGACGTTTTTGAGCGCACAGTGTTCTTTTTCTGCTTTCTTCACAAGAGCATGTGCAAGAGGATGTTCAGAAAGTTTTTCGACACTTGCTGACATCTCGAGCAGTTGTGTTACAGTCCACGATGTATCAAGCGAAATAATATCAGTCACCTCAGGAGTTCCTCGTGTAATCGTTCCTGTTTTATCAAACACAACTGTATCTACTTTGCTCAGTAACTCGAGTGCTTCTGCGTTTTTTATGAGAATGCCATGTTCTGCGCCTTTGCCGACGCCAACAATAATCGCGGTTGGCGTAGCGAGTCCAAGTGCGCACGGACATGCAATTACAAGAACTCCCACGAACGATACAATGCCGTAGGAGAGTGCCGTAGAAAATCCAAGCATGAGAGTTCCAACAGTAAGCCACATAAAAAGCGAAACACACGCAAGAATGAGCACAACTGGGACGAAAATTCCCGATACTCTATCTGCGAGAGCCTGGATTGGTGCCTTTGATCCTTCCGCATCCTCGACCATTTTTATAATCTGTGCAAGAAGGGTATCTTTGCCAATCTTTGTAGACTGAAAGACGAAACTTCCTTGTTTGTTGATCGTTGCTCCGACAACTGTATCACCAATATGTTTATCAACTGGAATAGGTTCACCGGTAATCATTGATTCATCGATAGATGATGAGCCATCGATAATCACTCCATCAACAGGGATTTTTGTTCCAGGCTTCACGATGATACGATCTCCAACTACAACATCCTGTAATGGTAGTTCCATCTCGACACCATCACGAACAACAAGCGCAGTCTTTGCCTGAAGTCCAATTAATTTTTCAACTGCTTCTCCTGTACGAAGCTTCGATCTTGCTTCGAGGTATTTTCCTAACAGCACAAATCCGATAACAACAATGGTGACATCAAAGTATGTGTAGAGAGGAAGATTAAAGCGGAGACGCACTTGAGGGAGTAAGGTGATACTAACACTATAGAGATATGCAGTGAGTGTCCCTATACCGATAAGTGTGTCCATGTTGGCAACACGATACTTTATGAATCTCATCACTCCTTCGAGAAATGGTTGTCCAATCCAGAAGAGTACCACTGTCGATATCACCATAGAAATGGTGGTAAAGAGTGTCTCAGGAATTGGGAGGTTAGGAATATCAACGAATAGTTTCGCAAGAATATCCCACATCATGAGTAGAAAAAAAGTAAGCGCAATTGGCACTACAAACAGCATCTTTGCTTTCATTGCATTAAGGTCTTCTTCTTTTTTATTCTTCGGTTCGTGAACCCTATCATAAGAGGCATCATCACTGTTGTTTTCGTTCTCACTTTCTTTATCAACAAAAGTGTAACCAAGTTTTGTAATCTCAGTGTTCATTGCCTGAAGTGTTACTAGTGTAGGGTCAAAGGTGACAGTCGCTTTTTCTGTTGCGAAGTTCACGTTAATGTCCTCGACACCTTCAAGCTTCGAAACTTTTTTTGTGATGATGGATGCACAACTCGCACAATGCATTCCTTCTACAGTAAGTGTTTTGTGAATCATGATAGTGATGGGTTAGATGTTGTACCACGATAGCCTCCAATCTTTAAAGAGCTTGAGGGTTGTGGTGAGGAAGGTGTCAACCGCATCTGCATTATTCAAAATTTCAGTTCGACTCGATTTTGCTGTAATCTCTTTTGTCATGAGAATTCCTACTTCATGGTGTGCAATGAGTGCGTTTAAAAATCTCAGATCAAACTTCTCATCGTAGGTGCCAAGGTTGGCAACGATAGGGTCTTTCACGGTACGACTATCTCCATACCATGTTTTCTTCCATAAGTAGAGTTCGGCGATTGCTTTTGGTTCGTCCATAAGAATCTTCGCTGAGAGATCCTTCATCTCTGGTCGTTGTGTCTCCCTTGACGCCTGTTCTGCAAGTAGCATCGCTCCACGATGATGCGCGATCATGGCGTTGATATAGCGTAGATCAAGGAGTCTGTCTGGTCGCCCGAGGTCCATGGTATTTTTATCGTACATGGTGACCCTGTATTCAGGGGTGAGCGCATAGCCATACAGTATCCCTACGATGCCTGCTACGATCATAAGAGAGATTGTTAATGCAATTGAAGTTTTTGACATGAAGTGTTAATGAAAAAATGAATACTACAATGAAACAGAATTACTGCATGTTATATATCTTGAGTAATTCCTTGATTGTGCCTTCTTTATCGGTTTTGAGCCGCTCAGTGAGGCATGATGCAAGGTGGTCGCGTAAGAGCTCTTTCTTTGCACTGTGCAAGAGTCCGATAACACTGTCTATTTGTTGAATAATATCTGGACAATAGCGCCCATCGTCAACCATTGCTGGTATTGTGGCGACACTGCCGATTGCCATGTTAATCACTTTACGTGCTTTTGTATTGGGTTCCCCGTGTTTATGTGTGTGTTGATATACCATATACCCTATAGTATAGGGTAGGGGGTTTGGCAAGTCAAGAGACTTTTCATCTATTTAACCCCCCTCTATTCATTTCTGACAGGTATTACCGTGGTATACTTTTGTTATAAAGGATATGATTGATCCAGAATTAAAATCTCATCTTGAAACCATCGAAGAAGAACTAAGAGTGCTTCGCAAAACGTCGAATGGTTTTTCTTCTGTGTTTATACGAGGACTCGTATATGGTGCTGGGTATGTGGTCGGCGCTGTCTTTGTAGTGATTATTGTCGGGTGGATCTTGAATATTATCGGAGTCATTCCAGCGCTCAGTAACTATGCAACCGAATTCCGCACCGCCCTTGAGCGCATCGGTGGTCCAGTGAAGTAGTCCACATGTATTTTTCTTTAACTTGTTATACTCATCGTTATGAAATTATTTTTTAAACTTCTTGGGATTGTGTTTATTATCATTGGGTGTCTTGTAAACGCGCTCGGTATTCTCGCTTCGATGCAAGGGCCAAATGGAATGGGTGGGGTCGTTGGAGGTGGAATATTTATTGCGCTTGGGATCAGTGTGATTGTAATGAATAAGAAGGGGTATTCGTGGTAGAGGAATAACTGATGAAGTGTAGATGGTAGAGAATGCTGGATACGGGGGAGCGACCACGAAGTGGTCGCTCTTTTGTGGTATATTTTTGTAAGCGTTTACTTACACTGTGCATACTTTCTCTGTCACTATTAAATGTTTGACGATATACTATCACTATGGAAACATTTTTAACACCAACCGCTATTTTTTTGGCCACATGTGCTGGATTTCTTGTTGGGTCTGTGTGGTATTCACCGCTTCTTTTTATGAAAGCATGGATGAAAGGTGAAGGGACTACCAAAGAGCATATGCCAAAACGGTCACTGCGATACATGATACAAATAAATCTTTATTCATTCATTACTCATGGGGCAATCGCTACAGTATTGGCTATTTTGTTACAAGTTCTTTCTATTACTTCACTTAATGTTGCAGTAAGCCTTGGTCTTCTTCTTGCGTTTGGCTTCATCGTCACCACACGCTTCATTGATATGATTTATACAATAAGTGGCAATCATTATGAGGCAAGGGCACAGATTAAGTTTCTTGTTTCTTCTGGATACTATTTAGTAGTTGTTGCGCTCATGTCCGCGGTTCTCTTCGTGGTTGGAGCCTAGATTACCCTCTAAAGGTGGTGTAATGTGTTAATTACTATAGTTTTTTTGGAAGAAGTGTTATACACTTGAGGTATAGTCTTATACTGTAAAGTACACACAATGAAAGAAACGGAAAAAAAGAAAATTTTAATTATTGAAGATGAAAAACCCCTTGCACATGTACTTCAGCTCAAACTTTCCCATGAAGGGTTTGATGTTATCGCAACTCAGAGCGGCGAAGAAGGGCTTCAGTATTTGGCAAAAGAAAAATTTGACCTTGTACTTACAGACCTTATTATTCCAGGGGTCGATGGATTCAAGATTCTAGAAACCATCCAAGAAAAAAAGATGAAAACACCCGTTATCGTAATCACTAATCTTAACCAAGAGGAAGATAAAAAGCGAGTCTTTGATCTCGGCGCTTCTTCATTCTTTGTAAAGTCAAATTCTCCTATTTCAGAAATCGTTGAAAATGTGAAGAGTAAGATAAGCACCTCGTGATATAACACTATATTGTAACTCCGTATGAACATTGACACCAAAAACATAAAAGAGATTCTCATCGCTGGAAACTACATCAGTGAAGAGGATGTCCAACGAGCAGAGGATATTGCTAAGAAAGGGAATATTTCCTTTGTGGATGCTCTTTTACGTGATGGTATTGTCAATAGTGACATTGTCGGACAAGCAACAGCGGAGAGTTTCAAGATTCCTTATGCTGACCTCAACTCAGCGGCAATTAGTGCCGACCAAGTGAGAAAAATACCAGAAGAGGTTGCTAAGAAATTACGTGTGGTCCTCTTTAGTGAAGATAATGAAAAAGAAGTAGTCATCACTACCGATAATCCTCTCCAAGAAGGTCTTGCGAAGCAGCTACAGCCTCTCTTTAAGGATAAGAAAGTAAAAATTACCTACTCGCTTCCAGAGGATATTGATAGCTTCTTTATTTTTTATGAAAAGCCACTTGATACCCGTTTTTCGAAAATTATTGCTGAATCAGATCGTGTTGCACCAGAGATTCTTGAAGAGATTTTTGATGATGCGATAACCTATAAAGCATCAGATGTGCACTTTGAACCTCAAGCGCGTGTGATTGTGATTCGTTTTCGTGTCGACGGCGTACTCCATGAAGCAGGACGTCTTCCAAAGGAGTATTATGAAAATGTTTTGAATAGAATTAAAGTGAAGAGTGCGCTTCGTATAGATGAACATTATGCAGCACAAGATGGATCACTTCACTATGACAGCAAGAATGGTATTTCTGTTGACATGCGAACATCCATCATCCCGATTGTAGAAGGGGAGAAAGTGGTGCTCCGTATTCTTGGTTCCTATGTGCAAGGGCTCACGTTTAATGACCTTGGACTTACTCCAAAAAACCAAGAGCTTCTTCGTGAAGCGGCAGATAAACCCTTCGGAATGATTCTTGTGGTAGGGCCAACAGGATCAGGAAAAACAACGACGCTGTATTCGCTCCTTAAGATGCTCAATACTCCAGATACGAACATTACCACTATTGAAGATCCAGTGGAGTATAAAGTGCAAGGACTTAACCAGATACAAGTGAATCAAGTTACTGGACTTACTTTCGTACGAGGGCTTCGAGCAATCGTGCGACAGGACCCTGATATTATTCTCGTGGGAGAAATTCGTGACCTCGAAACCGTAGAAATTTCTGTGAACGCAGCGCTCACAGGGCACCTTCTTCTCTCGACCTTCCACGCGAACGATGCAGCGACCGCAATCCCTCGTCTTCTTGATATGGGAACAGAACCATTCCTGCTTTCTTCGACCATGAACCTGATTATTGCTCAGCGTCTTGTTCGTAAAATATGTGATCATTGTAAAGTGAGTGTGGTAAAAAAGCCTTCTGACTTCGATACTCCACAACTAAAGGGGGTGATGAAATATCTTCCGGCAAAAAATCTTACTCTCTATGAGGGAAAGAAATGTGAAGTGTGTGGGTTCACTGGATACAAAGGCCGTACATCGATCTATGAAGTGATTAAGATTACACCAACACTTCAAGAACTCATTGTGAAGCGACCATCTGCTCAAGAAATATGGAAACTTGCTCGTAAAGAGGGGGCAAAGTCAGTGTTTGAAGATGGTCTCGAAAAAGTAAAGAATGGAATCACTTCGATTGAAGAGCTTGTACGTATTGCTCCACCACCTGATAAAATTCTTGATAAGGAAGAAAAATAATCTACATGCCAACCACTACCACTAAAAAAAAGATCCCTGCACCAATTGTAACGACTAAAAAAACTCCAAAGAAATTACCGAAAGAGAGCCCTCAAAAGAAATCAATAACAAAGAATATTGAGTCACTTTTTTCTGCTCTTAGGCGCCACAAAAAGAGTGCGCCTAAGGAAGAAATAATACCGAGCGCACAAGGGGTAGAGGTTACTCCTCCTCCTGTTGAAGAGAAAAAAATTGATGAAAAAAAGAAAGAGGTAAAGGAAGTCGCTTCGTCACCAAAGAGTGAGACAAAAGAGGAGCATGTTGTCATTTCTGAACCAGTAAAGGCAACACCTGCTCCAGAAAGAAAACTCCCAGAACAGAAAAAACTTTCTACTTTTGGGCTCTCTAAGGAGCGCGATCAGTTCATAGAGAATCTAAGTATGCTTGTGCTCTCCGGAATGTCTATTATCGGCGCACTCTCTTCTATTATTAAGCAAACAAAATCTCCTGGGATGAAAAAAATCCTTGAGCGAATGCAACTTGAAATCGAAGCAGGCTCTCCTGTGTGGAAGGCATTTGATAAGACTGGATTTTTTAAGGGCTACACTATTTCACTTATTCGACTCGGAGAAGAGTCAGGGAACTTCGCAGAGAATTTAAAGGTGGTTTCGCTTGAAGAAGAAAAAGATCGAGATTTCAAATCAAAAATACGTTCAGCGCTCATGTATCCTATTTTTGTGCTTACCCTTACTTTGGTGGTGGGTATTGGAATCTCGTGGTTCATCCTCCCTAAACTAGCAAAAATATTCACTGACCTTAAGCTGACACTTCCTCTTGTTACTCGTATTCTCATGGGATTTGGAGTCTTCTTAAGTAAGCATGGACTCGTTGCTGTTCCGCTTGGTCTTTTGGTGATTGGGCTTATTGGATATGTAGTATTTTTCAACAAAAAGACAAAGTTCATGGGGGAGGCGGTCATTTTCTCAATCCCGGGAATTAAAACCCTTCTTATGGAAGTGGAAGTAGCGCGATTCGGATATCTCCTGGGGACCCTTCTTGAAGCAGGGCTTACTGTAACCCGCGCAATTGAGTCACTTGCTGGAGCGTCTGATGTGATTCGATATAAGAAATTCTACCTTGCGCTCCGTGAGTCTATCGATATGGGGAATTCATTTCAAAAAAGCTTCGAGGCATATAAAAATATCGACGCGCTCATTCCTCAACCAATACAACAGCTTATTATTTCAGGAGAACAGTCTGGGAACTTAAATAAAACACTTATAAAAGTTGGGCAAGTGCTCGAAGCAAAATCAGATACCACCACAAAGAACCTTACCATTATTATGGAGCCTATCCTTCTTGTGATTGTGTGGGCAGGGGTGGTATCGGTTGCCTTTGCTGTGATTCTTCCTATCTATAGTCTTGTGGGTGGTCTTAATAATGCGTAGCGGTGATATGATCTTATTAAAAAAGTATAGACGAGGATTTACATTACCAGAGATACTTCTCTCACTCACACTGCTCAGTGTTATTGGTGGGATGAGTATACCAATGTATCGTACCTTTATGGTGCGTAATGATCTTGATATTGCCGCGACAACACTTGCTCAAAATTTACGACGTGCTCAATCACTCTCGGAATCAGGAGATGGGGATACTACATGGGGGGTTCATGTGGGGGTAGGGAGTATACTAGTTTACAAAGGAGCAAATTATATCCTACGAGATACTACGTATGATGAAAATACTTCTATCCCTACGACAATTGTTCCAACAGGGATTACTGAAGTTAATTTTTCGAAGACGACAGGAACTCCAAACGCTACAGGAACTTTTATATTTACTTCACAAGCAAATGAAACGAGAACTATTACAATCAATGAGAAAGGAATGGTTGAGTACTAATACGCGAGGATTTTTACTCATTGAAATTATTCTTGCTAGTTCGGTGTTTATTTTGTTTCTAACAGCATTTGCGGGGGTGTTTTATTATGGGCTACAGTCATCATCACTTGCAGGAGACAGAGGAAGAGCGGTAATGTTAGCAGAAGAGGGGCAGGAGGCGGTACGTAGCATAAGGAATGCAAATTTCTCTAACCTTGTTGATGGAACGTACGGACTTACGTATTCGAATAATACTTGGAGTTTTTCTGGAGCTCAGGATGTCTCTGGTATTTTTACTCGGCAAGTGGTGGTAACGAGTGCGGGAACTAATAGAAAAAATGTTACGGTTACCGTTACGTGGCAACAAACACCAGGACGTACAGGAAGTGTAAGTAGTGGAGCAAGATACACTAACTGGAAAACAATTCTTAATCTCGGTACTGGTATTACCGTAAATACAGTAATCATCAACCACGGACTTTCTACGGTTGCGTCTGATTTTGCGCCATTTAAAGTTGGTACAACAACGGTGACCCTTGCTTCCTCGACAGTTTTTCCACCAGGAACGTACACTGTTTCTGAGACAACTAACCCAAATTACACACAAACCTTTACTGGTGACTGTAATTCAAGTGGGCAAATTACTATTATTGGCACTGGAACCGCAAAGCTCTGTACTATCACTAATGAAGAAAAGCTTGCGTATGTTACTCTTAATAAAACTGTTGTAAATCATGGAAGAACAAAAGTTGCATCAGATTTTGCGCCATTTAAAGTTGGGTCCACTACAATAACCCTCGGGGCGTCAACACCTATTAACTCTGGTTCGTATATGGTTACTGAGGCAGCTGATGCTAACTATAATCTTACGTTTAGTGGAGACTGTTTCACTAACGGTTCTATTACGCTTGCATCAGGGGACAATAAAGCATGTTCACTTACCAACGAGGAAATTGTACAAGGTAATGGCAGTCAGTCACTTGCTGGAATTCTTATTTATGGTGATGGTACGTCTACTGTTCCTAAATATCGTACATATGATCATGTTAATAATGTGTTCGGTGCCCAAACGGGAACATTTACTGCAACAGTCGGACCGACATGGCTTATTCGTACATCACCTACTCAACATCTTGCGCTTGCTGGGTACTATGATATTACTGGAACACTTACTATTATGTGTTTTGATGGAACTACATGGAATAAGGAGTTTGCTGCTGACTCTGGTGGTGTTGGTAATAGACATCGTTTCGATATTGCATTTGAAAAAACCTCAGGGGATGCAATGGTTATTTTTAGTAAAGGGACGCATATCTTCGGACAGCTCGGGTATAAGACAAAAGCTGGTGGAACTGGGTGTGGTGCTGGATGGGGGAATGAACAGGTGCTAGATCCTCTTCGAACTTCTAATGATATTATGTATGTAAAACTTGCTCAAGATAGACGAGCGGGGTCTAATCTTCTTGCTACAACTTGGGTTGATACAAGTGAAGATATATCTGCCAAGATATGGGATGGAAATGCTTGGGTTAATGAACCTGGGGCGGTGACAGATAATAACGTTGAAAAGATATCACGGTCTCACGATATTGAAGATATGGATATTGAATATGAATCGTTGTCAGGAGATGTGATGCTTGTATGGGCAAATGCTAATGGAAACAATGGAACAAATGGTGTAAGGTATCGTACCTGTACAGGAGGGGTTGCTATGTGTACATGGGGGAATGTTACTACACCTCCTGCATTTTTGGATGATGCAACATCACTTGATATTTCAGCTAACCCAAAAACAGACGAGATCGTTTTCGCTTCAATTGGAAACGCAAACGGCGATCTTCAGCTTGGATATTGGAATGGACTGGGTTGGTCAGATGTCGCTAATGTGGATACAACGTGTGAAGTTCCCTATACTGCTTCTAAGCTTGTGTCGACTGGTTGGCTTACACTTGGAAGTACCACTCGATCAATCATTGTGTATTCTGATGTGAGTTCGGGGAACATTAACTGGTATACCGGAAATGGTGGAGTCTTTACTCGTCAATCTGATTTCGTACCAACGAATGCTATCCCAGTTCCTCGTGGGTACATGGATATCCATATGAATCCTCGCGACTCTGCCCAGCTTATGTATCTCACTTCTGCGTATATTTCCGATACTGTTATCCATCTTTACGCTAAACGTCTCCTGCTTACCGGTACTTCGACATTTACATGGACTAATTCAGATGCTGGTGGTCCTCTTCAGACAAAATTACCACAAGCAATTTCATCTCCATTTTCATTTGCCTTTTGGCAACAGTAATTGTCTATGATTTTCTTTCGTCCAAAAAAAGGATTTACGTTGATAGAAATGACTTTATATGTTGCGTTGTGTTCAATTATCCTTCTCTCACTTTCCACTTTCCTTTCCTTTCTGCTTGGTGCTCGTGTGAAAAGTCAGGTAATTACTGAAGTGAATCAGCAAGGGTTTGAGGTGATGCATCTTATTACTCAAACAGTTCGCAACGGGAGAAGTATCCAGATTCCTTCTATAGGCACCTCGTCATCAACACTATCGCTTACTACAAGTAATGCGCTCCTTAATCCGACAGTGTTTACTGCAAGCGGAACTGTGTTTACCATTAAGGAAGGAACGAAAGCAGTGGTCCCGCTCACTAACTCACGGGTAAAGGTTTCCACCCTTAGTTTTCAAAACATCTCTTCAGCAAGTTCTACAGACAAAATCATAAGAATTTCTTTTGTGATTGATTATGCGACTTCTTCAGGAAAAAGTGAATATACTTTTACAAAAGCATTCAGTGGAAGTGCTACACTACGGTAATTAATGATATCTATGCAAGAAAAAGTAAAGACACGAAAAGTGTTACTAGAAATGAAAAGAGGGTATATCGCACTTCTTTCGGTGATCCTTATCTCAGCTATTGGTGTTGCTATCATGGTGTCAGTCATTGCGTCTGGGGTAATGGCATCAAAAACCGATTTTTCTTTACAACAATCTGGAGGTGCAAGGAGTATGGCATCGTCATGTGCTGAAGAGGCTCTACAAAAAATACTTGAGACAAGCACTACATCAGGTTCTGGTGGTCTCACTATTGCTTCTGGAACATGTACATATATCATTACGTCAACAAGTAGTATTACAACCATTAAAGCAACAGGTTTACTGGGAACGGTAACTGCAAAAATAAAAGTAATAGTGACCGGGACTTCACCGTCTATCACCTTATCCTCTTGGGAGGAGGTTTCGGATTTCTGAGTGTCTGCTATACTCAGTAGAGAGGAAATGTTTGACTTGTGTCGTTATTATTATTTTAATTTGGTTAGCATTCTTTATATTTATGAAAAACATACTACGTAACCAGAAAGGATTCACACTTATTGAAATCCTTCTCGTGGTTGCAGCTATCGCTATTCTTGCAGGTATCGTTATTGTTGCTATTAACCCAAACAAGCAACTTGGTGATACACGTAACGCACAGAGAAAGTCAGACGTTAACACTATTCTTAACGCAATCTCCCAGTATTCTATTGATAATAATGGAACATTGCCAACAGGAATCACTGCAACAACAACTGAAATCTGTGCTACAGGAGCAGCTTCATGTTCAGGTCTTGTAGATCTCTCAGTGCTTATTCCTAAGTACGTCGTTTCTATTCCTTCAGAACCACAAAAGACTGATGCAAATGGTGCAGGGTACAGAGTGTCAAGGACAGCAGCAAGTCGTATCTATGTAGAGGCACAGTTCCCAGAGCAAGGAATGACAATTTCAGCAACTCGCTAAATTCTCTGTTTTCACAGAAAAGGGGATTAATGGCTTCTAAAATGGCAATTGTTTGCTATACTTAGGAGGTAGGTTGGTAAAGGTTTTACTTGACTTAGGTTATAGTAAACCAAAACCTAACAGTGTATATTTAATAGTTTAATTAGTTTTGAATACACAATTAAAATTGTATTCTTTATATTTATGAAAAACATACTACGTAACCAGAAAGGATTCACACTTATTGAAATCCTTCTCGTGGTTGCAGCTATCGCTATTCTTGCAGGTATCGTTATTGTTGCTATTAACCCAAACAAGCAACTTGGTGATACACGTAACGCACAGAGAAAGTCAGACGTTAACACTATTCTTAACGCAATCTCCCAGTATTCTATTGATAATAATGGAACATTGCCAACAGGAATCACTGCAACAACAACTGAAATCTGTGCTACAGGAGCAGCTTCATGTTCAGGTCTTGTAGATCTCTCAGTGCTTATTCCTAAGTACGTCGTTTCTATTCCTTCAGAACCACAGAAAACTGCTGCTAACGGCGCAGGGTACACTGTTTCTAGAACCGCAGAAGGACGTATTAGTGTTTCTGCACAGTTCCCAGAGCAAGGAATGACAATTTCAGCAACTCGCTAGTTGCATTCTATGATAGCTTGGTTTTTTGGTAAGAAAGATAGTGCAGTTCCTCAAAAAGAGGAAGGAAAAGATGATTTTGTCTCTCTTTCTTCTCATGCGTTACGTTCACCTCTTTCAGTCATTAAGTGGTATACAGAAATACTTCTTGATGGTGATGCAGGACCACTTACAGAGGAACAGCGTAAATATCTTACCGTAATAGAATCAAGTAATCAGCGTGCAATAGACCTCGTGAGGTCGTTACTCAACGTATCCAGACTAGATTTGGATACGTTTAGTATTTCACCGGTAGACATGTCTATTGCTGACGTGGTTGAGGAGGCAATCGTTTTTCTCAAAAAGGACGCGAGCCAAAAAAATGTTACTGTTGAAAAAGAAGAGAAGGGAGCAATTAAAAACATACAGGCTGATAAGCATCTATGTTTTATAATTCTCAAAACACTTCTGTCGAATGCTGTCGCGTTTTCACCAAACGCTGGGAAAGTCGTTGTTGCGACTACCCTCATTGCCCCACAAGAAAAAGTTGGAGATATTGTGACGGAAGAAGAAAGTATTCTTGTTACTGTTTCTGATTCTGGAATAGGTATTCCAGAATCAGAAAAACCTAAAATTTTCTCCAAGATGTTTAGAGCAAGTAATGTTAAGGATACAGAAGGGTCAGATTCTGGTCTTGGTCTATATGTTGTGAAAACAATTATTGATCGGGTCGGAGGAAAGATTTGGTTTTCTTCAACAGAAAATGTTGGAACCACTTTTTATGTCACCTTTCCTACTAAAGGGATGGTGAAGAAAGAGGGGAGAACTACATTGGACTAGACATTCACCACTTAAGTATAGGGATTAGTAGTACTACAAAAAGCAGCCGAAAGCTGCTTTTTGTATTTCTAAAAACTTATACCCTAATGGTTATTCCTTACCTTATACTCCTCGTAATACTGTAATTTTTGCCCCTATACTATTTAATCGTTCTGCTATATCTGCATAGCCTCGTTTAATAGAGTACACATTGTGAAGCATGGATGTTCCTTCAGCGGCAAGCATGGCAATCAAAATGATAGCTGTCGGTCGTAATGCAGGAGGGGAAACGATCTGCGCACCACGAAGGCGCTTTACCCCAGTGACAAGTGCTCGGTGTGGGTCAAGTAATTTAATATCGGCACCAAGACGATTGAGTTCAGTAAAATAAATTGCACGATTCTCCCAAGTCCAGTCATGGATGAGAGTTTGGCCAGATGCAAAACATGCAATCGGGACGAAAAACGGCAAGTTATCATTATTGATTCCTGGAAATGGCTGGGTATGAATCTTATCGTAAGGCGCAATAAGGTCTGAAGGTGATATTGTGATATCAACCAAAGAAGTCTTACCATTTTTGGCCAAATACGATTTTGATTCTTTGTAGTGTAAGCCCATACGTTTCAACTTTTCTAATTCAAGGGTAAGAAATTCTATTGGACATCTCATAATGGTGAGCTTTGATTTTGTGACAATACCAGCAGAGATGAAAAACATGCTCTCGATAGGGTCTTCACTATTGTAATGCTCAATATTACAGTTGATATTCTTTTTACCGTGTACAGTGAGTGTGGTTGTCCCTACTCCATCGATACGAACACCAAACGACTGAAGAAGGAAACAGACATCTTGAACTTGATAGTTAGGAGGTGCAAACTTTATTGTTGTCGTACCGTCTATTTTTGCAGCAGCGATGAGGGCAGTAATCGCGCCGGTATCTGATGATTCATAAAGGGGGATAGTTCCCGGGTGTAGCTCCTTGTAGGTAATCTCATAGCGATTTTCCTTTGTTACCACATGTACCCCTAAATAGTCGAGTGCATACTTATGTGAAGCTACTGTGCGTTCACCCATTTTACAACCGCCAGAATGAGGGAGTGAGAATGAGTTACTGAAATGAATAAAGGCACCAGCAAATGTAAATGATCGTATTTTCTCAGCCACAGGCATATTCATTTTTGAGAATGAAAGCTTTTTGGGTGGAGTGATTTCAAGGGCGGTGTCATCATGTGTCCAGCGAATCTTTACGCCAAGACTCTCGAGAAGTTCCTTGTAACGATGTACTTCTTCAATATGTGGGATGTCGCGAAGTGTTGTGGTTCCAGAGTTAACGAGTGCCGCAACCATCATGTTAATTGCTCCATTTTTTGACGTATTAGTGGTAATACTTCCGCTTAGTTTCCTTCCACCTTCTACTTGAAAATCAATGGTATCTTGGATGCTTACAATAGTGCGTTTAAGCACTTCACCCATTTTCATAAGCTGGTCTATGGTAACGTTTTGATTTCCGGCTTCAATTCTTGCGACAGCCGGCTGTGATGTTTTTAGTTTTTCAGAGAATTCTTCTTGTGTCATTCCCTGTTCTTCTCGTAATTTTTTAATAAATAGCCCTATTTTTACTTGATCGTTTACTTCCATGAGAAAGAGTATATCATATGTGATATATTAATAGGTGTAGTATGTGGTATTAGTCTTATAGAGAAAAACTGTACACGTCCTAAGAAAGTCTTCCTCTACAAAACCCCGAGTGAAATTATTTAAAGAATGACTCAATAGTGAAGAGGGAAATAATTGCCATAATAATTGTTGTCACAATCACAAGCACATTACTGAGTGTACCGTTTACTTTATCGCCAAGAATTTTTTTGTTATTTGCAACGAAAAGTATAATTACAAGAAGGGGGGCCGCTAGAATACCATTCACTGCGGCTGCATAGTACAGCATAAGAATTGGATCAATGTTGATAAAGTTAAGAATTACTCCAACTAAAATAGCTACAGTAAGCACTCCATAAAAACCAATCGCTTGCTTAAATTTCTTACTTAACCCTATTGGAATACTAAATGTCTCGGCCACAGCATACGCGACAGCTCCAGCGAGTACAGGGATAGCAAGAAGCCCTGTACCTAAAATACCAAAAGCAAACAAGTACACTGCAAAGTCGCCCGCAAGAGGTCGTAGCGCTTCCGCAAGCTCAGTTGCTGAGGTAATCGTGTGATGGCCTCCAGAAATTGTCCCTGAGGCAGTGATGATAATGAAGAACGCGATGAGATTAGAAAGAAACATACCTGTTACGGTATCAGATCGCATCTGGTGGATATCACCCTTTGTGACCTTTGGACGTCCTTTCCCAAACGCAAGAATTTTACGATGTTCAATTTCTTCCTCTACTTCTTCGTCTGCTTGCCAAAAGAAAAGATATGGAGAGATAGTGGTTCCTAGAAAGGCAGTGATATTAAGAAGAAAATCCTTGTTCCACTCAATATGAGGTACAATGGTGGCAAATGTTACCTTCCCCCAGTCCTGGTGAATAAAAAATGCAGCTACGATATAGGAGAGTACTGTTGCGGCTAAATATTTAAGTACCCTCGCATAAAGGTGGTATGGAATAAAGATTGCTGAAACAAGAGTAAAAAAAGTAATAGCGATGAGTGAGATGCCAAACGAAAGAGGAGTGATAAGACTCATCGCTTGCCCCATGGCTCCCAAGTCAGCTCCGACATTAATGATGTTAGCAATACTAAGGAGTGTGACCGCAATCCAAAGGATTGTTTTTGAATAATGAGATTTAATTACTCCCGCAATCCCTTTACCAGTGATCATGCCTATGCGGGCACACATTTCTTGTACCGCTATCATAAGTGGAAGTGAATAGAGTGTCATCCAGAGCTGTGAAAGACCAAAGATAGCGCCGGTCTGAGCATAGGTTGCGATTCCTGATGGATCGTCATCAGCAACACCAGTTACAACCCCAGGGCCAATAGATCGAGCGAATCGCTTCATGAAAGATGTTCTAGACATGGAAGAAGTATATCAAATTTAATGGACGCAGTTGTGAGTTATCTGTCATCCATAGGGAGAGGAGACTGCTTATGAAATCTGATACACTACAACGATGAAATCAACACCTTTTCTTGACTATATCTTGTATGATATTTTTGGTGAAAATGAACCTATTACTGCACGTGCAATGATGGGGGCATACATTCTTTATTATGAAGGAAAAGCTTTTGCAATCGTCGAAAAAGAAGAGCTCTATTTCAAGGGGTCACAGGAACTTGCTACATGGTACATAGAACGCGGAAGTAAGCAATTTACGTATACAAAAGAAGGAGAGGATGCACATCTTAACTACTTTCTCGTACCGCCTGAGATTTATGAACATAGAGAAGATCTTGAGGTGTGGTTACACACCGCACTTTCGGTTGCAGTGTTACCAAAGAAATCTACACAGAACGTTAAGAATAAAAAAGTGCACCGATAGGACTTCGGTGCATAGGACATCTTTTACATTTGTAGTACTGACTACCATGCAGTGTAATCTGTAATGTTGATTGAAAACACAGTAGCAACACCAATCTCCGAAGGTGAAAAGGAGAATGTGTAGGAAGCAGATGGAAAGGAATTGATGAGGGTATTGAATACCTCCACAGAGGATTTCTTCAGTGGGGTTTCACTTATCTTGTAGGTTCCTGTTTCTTCCATGGCTCCAAGGTTAAGACTTTTTTTACTTGCATGACACACAACAGAGATGCTTGTGTGGTTATTTGATGTTGTAATAAAAAAGAACTCAAACCGAGGTCTGTCGATGAGTCTACTTTCTGGGAGAGCGGTTGCCCACGTGCGGAATCTTTCTTTTTGGTCTTGAGTAAGCCCAAAGCTCATTTTAATTTCTCTCACCATTTCATTATCCTTTTTTGGAATATGAAGACAGGAACTTATACTAGCACAAATCTTTACACTCGAAAATAGCCTAAGGATGGCTATTAATCATATCACTAGAGTTTTTGTTTAGGCGTGAAGATGAAGGTAGATATCTTCAAGGGCACGAACTGCATCTCCAGCTGCAATATTGTTCTGGTGATAGAGTACGTCAGTACAATCACCTGCTGCCCATACCCCACGTACTGAGGTCTCTTGGGTTCTTGGATTAGTAATGATGTTGCTGGTTGAAGTCATTTCAACGAATCCTTGAGCAAACGCTGTTGCCGGGATCTGGCCAATCTCTACAAAGACTGCTGCAACCGGAAGCACAATTTCGACTCCAGCAGTATCTTTATATGAAATTGATTCAACAAAAACAGATCCCTCAACACGAGTCGGAGCAACATTTTCGATGAGGGTGAAGTGAGGATTATTTTTTAGTTTTTCAATAGTGATTGCATCTGCTTTTGGTGCACTGCGGGAAAGTAGTGTAACACTCTTACAATATGCAAGAAGTTGTGCTGCGGACTCAAACCCTGCGTTCCCTCCACCAACCACTACCACATCCATACCGGAAAAGAGGGGTCCGTCACAAGAGGCACAATACGTAAGACCCTTATGTTCAAGAGTGTCTGCTCCTGGTACTTCAAGCTTGCGACGAGCTGAACCTGTTGCAATGAGTATTGTCTTCCCACTGTGGTCACCTTTTGAGGTGGTGACGGTAAAATCGCCATCTGACCCCTTCATACCTGTGACTTCTTCTTCAAGAATAGTAAGTACGTCCCCTTTGTATTCTTCCACATGGGAGCGAAGCGCTTTAGCAAGATTTGCTCCAGAAATATGAGGAGTACCAATCCAATTCTGAATATCTTCTGAGACTGTAGATTGTCCACCCCATTCTTTAACAATAAGAAGTGTCTTTAATTGCTTACGTGCAGCATACACAGCTGCTGCAGATCCTGCTGGTCCACCACCGATGATGATTAAGTCGTACATAAATAGTTATCAGTAATTCATTATTAGTAATAGATACGATGAGAAAAGTATAGCATGACAATGTTACTGTTACTTTTTTTAAATAAGTATTACAAAAGGACCGGGTCGCGACCAGGTCCTTATTGCGTTAAACGGTATATTTAATTTCCTACTTCTTTCTTCGGAGAAATGGTGGTAACGCTTCCCATTCATCGTCTTCCTCCTCTTCATCAAATTTAAATACTGGTTTCTTAGCAGGAGTTGTTGCTTTCTTTGTGGTGTCCTCAACAAGTTTTGTTTCTCCTTCTGCGAGCTCATTATCAATACGATTGTCAGGAGAAGCGGTGGTCATTGTCTCGCGAATAGTTTCCTTTTTATCAAGGCGAGGTTCTGGGCGGAGTGCTTCCTCTTTTTCTTTTACAGGCGCTTCATGCGCTTGGTGAGCATGAGCAGTTGGTGGAGCTACTCGACTTGAAAAGACACTTGGGAATCCTGTTGCGATGACTGTTACTTTAATCTCATCTTTCTTGAGTGTTGGGTCAGTTGCAATACCAAAGATAATCTTTGCATCTTTATCCACTGACTCGGTGATAATCTTTGCAGCTTCTTGTACTTCAAGCATTCCAAGATCTTCAGCGCCATAGATTGCAAAGAGAACTCCTTTTGCCCCATGAATAGAAACATCAAGAAGAGGGGAATTCACTGCAGCGGTTGCCGCTTCACGTGCACGGTTCTCTCCCATTCCACGACCAACACCCATAAGTGCGGTTCCTGAATCTTTAAGAATTCTCTTGATGTCAGCAAAGTCGAGGTTGATCGTTCCTGCGGTACGAATGATATCTGAGATACCTTCAACCGCTTGCTTGAGGACCTCGTCACACATCTCAAAGGCTTGCTTAACGGTAGTATTTTTGTCGATTACTGAAAGGAGTCTATCGTTAGGGATAACAATAAGTGCATCGACCTCCTTTTCAAGTTCTTCAAGTCCACGCTCTGCAAGCTTCATGCGTGTTGCTCCTTCAAAAAAGAATGGCTTGGTGACAACACCGATGGTAAGAATCCCTTCATTCTTTGCAACCGAAGCAACTACAGGAGCAGCTCCCGTTGCTGTTCCTCCACCCATTCCTCCTGCGATAAAGACCATGTCAGCTCCCTTAATGACATCTTGAATTTCTTCACGTGTTTCTTCAGCACTACGCTTTCCTACTTCTGGATCCATTCCAGCACCAAGCCCTTTGGTAAGATTTTTTCCAATATGAATTTTCTTCTCTGCAAGTGAGTGATGAAGATCTTGTGTATCAGTGTTCATCGCAACGAACTCAACTCCTTGAAGTTTAGAGTTAATCATGTGGTTGAGAGCTCCTTTTCCTGATCCTCCGATACCAATTACTTTGATGCGTGCGAAGCTTTCAATTTCCGGGTTTACTTTTGCCATAAGGGGTTTGGTGTCATTACGTTATTATATAGTAACTATACCAACTGTAGCGCTTTTTTGCAAAGGGGCCTTTTTTAGTGACAATAAGTAAAAAAGTCTTATTTATTAAGGTAAAAACTGAGAAACAATTTTTTTGACACGAGTGAAAAATGATGTTAAAAGTTCCTTGAAAGCATCTTTTTCACTATCATGAGGAGCTAAGAAGGTGAGTCCATAACTTCGCGCCCAACCACTATCACGAAGCGTATCATTAGTGATTCTTACAAGTTCATTACTTACTATTTTTATAGGAAGACGTAACTCATTTCTAAAAATAAATTCAAGACGAGGGACAAGTGCAGATGATCCACATACGATGATCCCTGCAGGGAGTAATTCAGAACGCTGTATACGAGAGAGTTCTTTTGTAATCTTCATACAAAGATCCTCGAGACGTGCCTCAATAATTTCTTCTACTTTTCTTTTTGAATAGGCGCTCGTTGCTCTTCCACATTTCACTTCCTCTGCTTCTTCAAGAGTAATTTTCATACCAAGCGCAATGTCTTTCGTGATGTCATCGCCACCAACTGGAATTGTGGACACAAGGAGAGGGATATTTTTTTCGTAGACAAGAAGTGATGTTACCGCTTGGCCAATATTCACGAGTGCGACACCGGCTACTTTCTGTTTCTTAGTAAGAAGGGGGATGCTTTCTGCAATAGGTCCGGCAACAATATCTGTAATACGAACTTGAGCGCTCTCAAGTGTTTTTTTTAGCACATTCATGCACTGGAGAGGGTAGGTGACGAACAATGTTTTTGCTTCGAGTTTGTTACCTCGAACGCCGATAATGCTTCCCTGTATCTTGTTGCCATCTACTTTGTAGTCCATTGGAATAGCATGAACGATGGATTTATTACGGATGTCAGGAATGGCTCGGTTACCATCCTTAATCGCATTTTCAATATCAAGATCAGTAACAGAGGCATCTCCACGGGAGACTTGCGCATAGCCACTTGTATGATGAGAGGTAAGGCCAACCGCACCAAGAGAAATGAGAGTATGTAAAGTAGTAATACCAGATTGTTCTTCCAGAGAGATGATTGCATCACTGATGGCGTTTATCACTTCTCTCTCATCGAGAATATTTCCTCTATCCATGCCATCAATTGATTTTTTAAACGTTCCTACGACGACAGGATATTTTATTCCTTCACGTCGAACAGCTCCGACTGCGCGGAGATTTCCAGAACCGATATCTATCCCTACTATCATATCTCTCGAGTTATTTGCCACGGAAAAATTTTTTACAATACTTCACTTCCAACTCCTCCATTGTACTACCATGGTCGTGTCCTTTCAAATGGAGCATCCCATGTATGATAAGGAGGTGGAGAAATTCTCGGTAGGACATTTCGAATTTTTTGGCATCTTTTCGAGCAACGGCAAGTGATATATAGATTTCTCCTTCGTTTTTTTCTAGCGGAAAAGAAAGAATGTTAGTCGGGTAATCTTTTTCTCTATATGCTTGATTACGTGTTCGTGATTCTTCTTCGCTACAAAAAATAATTGTAAGAATATACCCCTTGTCGAGAATGGTTTCTTTTATTTTTGAAAATGGTATTTCTGGAAGTGGACCGTTTTTGCGGATAACGGTGAGTGTTTTTGTTTCAAGGAGTGCCATGGTACTACGATGTTGATTTATTTACGGAGCAAGGAGCGCCTTCCGGCGCTCCTTATCTTTTCTGGTATCTATCTTCGTCCTTTCTTTCTTTCGATAACCTTTCCCATTCGCTTATCTTCTTCGTACTTTGCAAGGTTGGCAAGTTTCTTCAATTTTGCTCGCTTTGTCTTAAGTACTGAGAGAGGTCGGTCGTTATAACGAATACCTCGTACACGTGGGAGGACACCGGACTCTTGTACACGCTTTTGAAAGCGACGAACAAGAGAAAGGGCGTTTTCACTTGAATTTCTTTTAACTTCTACGTTGACGTTTGACATATGTAGGGGAATTTTATCACAAGAAGGAAGATTTGGCAACAGTCACACCTTATTCTTATTTCTCATCTAAAACAAGAATACAGCAACTTTTCAGTTGCTGTATTGTGTGTTCGTCATAAAGGGTGTAACTTGCTTTCTTAAAGAATGGAAAGGCTGTGTCGTTCAAGGGCATCATTGATGGCAAGAATTTTATCTTTTGCTTCTCTTGAAAACATTCCCAGAAGGGTTTTCTTTTCACATCGAAGCAAGTCTTCTACGGTGTGAATTTCAATCTGTTCCAAGATATCGACAATAGTCTTTATGTCTTTTGCATCAACGCCGTCAAAAATGTTTTGGACTGGCCGCTTAAGAAACATAAGTAGTCTTTGTTTTTCTGTTAGCAAATTAGAAACAGAGGTATCGATAATGACAATTCTTTCTCTAATGTTGGTTAAAGTTCTACTCACTTCACTCTCTCCCATGGTAAGGGGTTAGTTACATGATTCACTTACTATACTACTAGTATGCGTATGGTTTTGTCAAAAATAAAAACTGCCCTAGAATCAGGCAGTCTTGTTTTTGGCCACGGCCTATATGGTCGTGGAGGGAGGTCATCAAAAAGGCTCATTAGATGTTCTCGGTATTTGTCATTTCGACAATACGGATGCATGGTCACAAAACGATCCCACGCAAGTATTAAATCTCTCAGTAACCTTTTGCCTTCATCAGAAAGTCCTATGTAGACAGAAGGGTTTGTTGTCTTCCAATAAAAAAATGCATCACTTGTGTCACACCAATCGATGACACTCTTTAGACTTTTTCTGGCGTGATATTCAGTGTAGATAAAGAAAGAGACCAGAGCAACCATCATACACCCCACAAAAAGTGATGGATAGTTCACACACCTTCTCCATAATGAACATAATTAAAACAATTTTATTCAACCAACAATTTTTGTCAAATCGATACCAGAGTCTTCTTTCCTCCTCTTAAAAGATTACTTATGTAGCAACTACTACTTTAAGTGCTTAATGTAGTCAGACAATGCATCTATCTTCACGGTGTCTTGTGAACGTGTTCCCATGTGACGAACAATTACGGTGTTATCCATTGCTTCCTTTTGTCCAAAAATAATACAGTATGGTACCTCCATTTTTTCTGCTGAGGAGAGTTGTGTGCTAAGAGAATCCTTTGATATAGATTGATACACAGGAATACGGTTCTTGCGAAGAGTCTCCATAATACAGAGGCTCTTTAATTTTGCTTCGAATCCGAGCTGAATAAAATATACTTTTGGTGTTTTAATGATGCGAGGAGAAGGTGCTTTACATTCAGGGAACATCATAATGCGTTCGATACCAAGCCCTGTTCCAACAGCAGGGACATCTTTTTTCCCTCCCATCATTTTAGCAAGACCGTCATAACGGCCTCCACCTGTGATTGTTATCTCACGCTCCTTTCCATTTTCGTCAACATCAACTTTAATGACTTCAAAAACTGTACGTGTGTAATAATCAAGTCCACGCACCAGAGAGTTGTTGATACGGTATTGAATACCCATCTCCTCGAGATATTGAAGTACTTCCTTGAAATGTGTGCGTGCATCATTTGAGAGATAGGAGAGTGATGACGGCGCATTATCTTTAAATGGCTGACATTGTGCTTGCTTACAATCAAGAAGACGAAGTGGGTTCGTCTTGATACGCTCATGACAATCCTTACACAAGCTCTCAAGATGCTTTTTGTAATAATTTGTAAGTTCTTTGATAAATGTTGGCCGAGTCTCTTTGTCACCCATCGAGTTGATATCAACAATAAGATCTTTAAAACCATATTCTTCAAGAATAGTAGTGAGGGTACGAATAATGAGAGCATCAGCGATTGATTTTGAAGTCCCGAGTATCTCGAGGTTAAATTGTCTAAACTGTCGTAGACGACCCTTCTGAGGATTTTCATGACGAAAGACCTGCCCGTATGAGTAAAGCATTACCGGCTGTGGAAGAGTTTGCATGCCGTGCTCAAGATATGCACGCATAATTGAGGCAGTGTATTCTGGGCGCATTGCAAGACGCTCGCCTCCTTTTGATCTGAATGCATAAATTTCTTTATCAATGACATCAGTTCCTTCTCCAATTGCTGAGACAAAGACATCTTCTCGTTCAAGTACAGGTGTCTCTATTGGTTTAAACCCATAGTAAACAGCGATCTCCTGAGCTTTTTCAAAGAGTCCTTGGTAGGCATAATAGGTTTCGTCCATCACATCGAACATCCCTTTTAGTGATGTTGGAACCTCTTTCTTTGGTTGTTTTTCATTTTCATTCATACAGTGGTGGTTGTTATGCTTAGATGTCCCTTATTTATTTTATAAATGAATACCTTCCAGGTTCATACCCGGCCGCCTTGAAGGGGTATATTCTAAAAAGGACTTGGCCTTTAATATTCACCGCATCAAGTGCCCCCCAATCACGGCTATCATAACTTTGAGCACGATTATCGCCCATCACAAAGTACTGATGATCGTTTAATGTTAAATCAACGTCTTTTTGTGTCTCTTTGTATTCAACGTACGGCTCATCAAGAATAAATCCATTAGGATTTTTTGTGTTGTAAATGGTGGTAACGCCACCTTTTACAACTACCCGCTCATTAGGGAGTCCTATCACTCGCTTAATGAGATGTTTCCCTTCATAGGGGTTATTGTTATTTTCGTAGAGTTTAAAAATCATAATATCTCCACGAGATGGTGCTTCAAGATGATAGGATAGCTTGTCTACCAATAAAAATTCTTGATTATGGTAGGTAGGAAGCATCGATGCCCCATCAACTATAAATGGTTGAATAAGAAATGCTTGAACAAGCTTCACAAGAATGATGATACCAATAATCCAGATAAGGAGTGACGAAGGCTCTTCATCTTCTTCGAGAAGCTTTATACGAACAAGCATGTCGCGCACAGCAGGAGAGAATATTGCAATCCCTAACAAGACGATCACAAGAGAAAGAATTCCAAAGATAGTAATCGAGACTGGATTCTGCGTCATGTCAGAAACTGAACTGAAGACGGCATTTGCAATAGAAGAAAACATTGTGACTCCCAGTATATAGATACAGAACAGTACATGCAAGTTTTCTTTTTTATTGTTTTGAAAATTAAAAAATAATAATTAATAATTTTTAAAATCAAGGAGTGTGTTACACTTTTAATCATGATGTACACACTTATTCCGCTCGGTAACCCAGGGGAGAAGTATGCTCACACTCGTCACAATGTTGCCCGAGTACTCCTTTCGATGATTAAAGATGAAGTAATGAAGATTGTTGATTGCGAGATAATGATACCAAGTACTTTTATGAATGAAAGTGGAGTAGCAGTGCGTGACTACCTTAAGTATCATAAGGGGAGAGAAATCGTAGTGATGTATGATGATAAGGATTTGCCATATGGAACATTTCGTATTTCATATGATAGGGGAGATGGGGGTCATAATGGTGTGCGAAGTATTATTGAGGTCTTACAGAAGAAGGATTTTATTCGCATCCGTATTGGCATTGCCCCAAAGGAAGTCGATGGTAAGGAGGTAAAAGCTCCTCACGGTGAAGGGGTACAGAAGTATGTGATGGGGATTATTAAAGAAGAGGAAGAGGAAATGCTCCGTCTCATTGCTTCACGAGTACTTGGCGCGATACAAGTAATTACAAAAGAGGGGTATCAAAAGGCTATGGAGGTGTATAATGGAAAATAATTTTACGTATGTCATTCAACAATCTAGAAAGTAATACTGTGGAAGTTGCAACGAATAAACTCGAGAGCTGGTCAACGTTGCAACCGATACCAGAAAACTTTGAAATTATTATTGATAATTTGAAGTTACTAAGAATAAGACAATATCTAGAAAACAAAGGGCTCCACTACCCAGATCAAAAAAGATACTATGATCTTGTTGCTCGTAGTCTTTGGAACGAAAATAATTATCTTGGAAAAGGAGGGAAGGGGAGAGTATACAGCTTTGAGTCGCCTGACGGAGAAGATAAAAAAGTATGTATCAAAGTAATGAGACATACACGGGATTCGTATCATACAGCAGATAGAGGAAATGATCCCATCGAAGAGTTTCGTATACAAAGTGATGTTGCTTCGCTTAATACAGACGAAATCACAAAATGTCCAAGACCGTTACAGTTACTTAATTGCAAAAATGATTTCTATGCTTTTGTTATGGAAGAGCTTTCTGCAATAAATTTACAGAATATTATCTTAGGGAATAATGCATTACCAGAATCCTTTAATCTTAAAAGCTTTATGGATACACTATATACCTACGTTGATAATCTTCATGAAATTGGGGTGGTTCATAACGATCTTGAGGCGCGAAATGTAATGGTAGATTCAATAACAGGTAGTCCTTATATTATTGATTTTGGTCGATCGGTGCGGGTTGGTTATCAAGAAGAAAGCTTACGCGCAAAAAAACTTAGAGAATCTGATTATTTAAATTTAGAGAAAATAGAGGTGGATCTTAGGGCGTTACTACAACAATGAATCAACGCCACAAATTGACATGTGATATTATTTATAGTATTATAAGCCAAGTTCATTTTTTAGGTACATAACTATGTTCAGTAACCATTTTATAGAAAAAATCAAGGAAGAAGCTCCCCTCAACGACACTGCTACGTCTTTTGATTTTAAGTATGGTGAAACTCCTTTTGTGATTAGTAAAGCTCCTCTTGAAGATGACTCTCAGAATATTTTTCAAGGGCACATTGGCGAAGGAGATGCGTTACTTTTTGTGTACTTGAAAACAACAACAGTATAATTTTTGACCTCGTGTTGAGCGGGGTCTTTATTTTTTTAGGGAGTGAGAAAATACACAAGCGCGACCGAAGGTCGCGCTTGTGGAGTATTACGAGAGTATTTTAGGATAATCCTATGCCTTCTTCTCTCCGTAGGTAAGTGTCATTCTCTCCTCGTTTGCATCAAAGAGAGTGATGGTGAACTTGTAACTCTTTCCAAGAGAAAGGGTTGCACGAAGTGTCGCTTCGTCGCCGAAGTCTGACACATGAACAAGTCCAGCAACTCCTTCTTCAATAGAAACAAGTGCGCCATGCTTATTGAACTTAATCACAACTCCTTGTACTTCATCGCCTTTCTTATATTTCTTAGCAGCTTCCTTCCAAGGATTTTCCTTAAGTGCCTTAAGTGAAAGAGAGATCTTGTTATCCTTCACTTCGATGATCTTGGCACGAACCTTGTCACCAACACGAGCGTGAGCCTTAGTGTCTTCAACAAGACCCCAATCAATTTCACTCTTGTGAACAAGTCCTTCAACGCCATCAGTAAGCTTCACGAAGATACCGAATTCAACAACACCAGTGACTGTACCTTCTACTTCGTCGCCCACCACATAGTTACCAAGAGATACTTCTTTTGTTTCTTTAGAAGAAGTGCCTCCGTCTTTTTCTGAGAAGATAAGCTTCCCTTCCTTAGGAATAGCGGAGATAATAGAAACAGAAATACGCTTTCCGATAAGCTTCTTAAGTTCACGGAGGATCTTATCCTTGTCACCATCTTCGATACGAGGATACTTATCTTCTTTAAGCTGAGATGCTGGAAGGAATCCAGACATGCCTTGCCATTCGATGATAAGACCACCTTTGTTGGCATCTTTCACAACGAGATCCATGACACGCTTATCCTTGATAGCTTGTTCTGCATCGTTCCACATAAGCGCCTGACGAGCTTCCTTAAGAGAAAGTTCAACATAGCCATTCTTGTTCTCACGAAGGACAATCTTCGCTGAAATAGTATCACCAATGTTGATACGCTTAATCACATCGCGAGCATTCATGAACTCGATACCATAGATGATACCTGTGCCTGCAACGCCTAAGTCTACATAGAGAGCAGACTTCTCGATAGCGACGATTACTCCTTCGATAATATCGTCTTCCTTAAAGATAATTGCATCAACTGCATACGGTGCAATTGTTTCTGTGTTTGTTGTCATAAAAATAAAATAGTCCACACGATTGTGGACGTGTGCGCGTAACGGGGTCTCGTGTCTACAACTTTCGTTGTGTTTTCGAGGGTTAAGTCCGAAACGTTTTCTTTTAATAAAGAATACACAAATACTACAACTATTATGAAGAAATAGCAACTTTCTTAAAAAAAGTGTTTAAGTAGAATTATTTTTTCTTTTTTAAACTTTTCCTTTTAAAAAACACGTCATTTTCTTGCTAGAAAATGCGTTCTCTCTCGGCTACCCGCCTCCGAGGGGTTTTTAAAAGAAAAAGTTTGGAGTAATTGGATAACAAATACAATACGGGAATTGGTTGTAATCCTTGCCAGTTGCTTCTCATGAAAAAGATGGGGTGTGAGGATGTAACCAAGACTCAGATGTACTGTTTTGGTTTATATCATTAGGACATCAAAAAACCGCGACACAAGGTCGCGGTTCCCCGGAAGAGTGTTACTCAACCGGTCCCACCTCGGTGGGTGACATACTGTCGTCGAGCGGTGGAGCTCAAGACGAAAGCAGTCTTGATAGGAGTCTTACTACTGAATCATATCGAGAGTGTCACCGAACTCTTCGCAAAGCATGCGATCAAGTTCTTCAAGATCTGTATCATACAGAGCTTCTTCATCCCAGAGTTCGCCATCATGCGAGAAATGGGAAGGCGTACAGCGAGGATCGTGTCCTGGCGGAATTTCTTCCGTAGGCACGGTTGCTCCCCGGAAGGGGAATGCTCGCATTTTTGCGTCAACTGATACTGTGCCCATTTCGTGTTTCCTTTCTTGAGTGTAGTAATGGGTTGCAGGGAACATTCCCTGTACTTTCTACTATATCACTACTACATAAAGATGCAAATATTGTCTGGGGTCAGTGCAGGAGTCTTTTACAAAAACAAAAAACCGTCCACAAAGATGTGGTACGGTTTACTCATCAGAAGTTTTTTATTATTACTTTGTAATGAACATCACAATTCTTGTTACGTCTTGGTTACCTTTCTCTCGAATTAATATTTCATTTCCTTTCTCTTGTTGTTCACGTAAAAATTTTTCTGCTGAAATTGCTCTACGAATGAACTCTGTTGCAGTGATTCCATCTTTTTTCATATAACTCTTGATCGTTTCTAACGAATCAACAGGAAGATTGACAGCTAATCTCCCATGACTACGAGGCAATGTGCTTATGTCTGTCTGCTGTCTTTGTTTGCTCATGATTTGCTCCTCAGGTTAGCCAAACGACATATGGTTAGTCTGAAATAGAGACTCCTAGAATTATACTATAGTAGGTTTGTGTATAAATCAATATGATTATATTTGTGTCTGAGTAATAGTATGATGGTTTTATGTAAAATATTGCTGTCTTATGGTTATAAAAAACAAAACACCACCAGGACTGACTCACGTCGTTCTGGTGGCTTGATCAGACTGGTCCTTTTTCGACCATGAACCCGATTCGCCTGCCGGCTTTTGGGGTTCAGGAGTTCTGATCACGAGGTTCGCGAGACCTCTACTCCTTTGCCAGGTTGATTGCCTGGCTACATCATATTCGTTGCATCATTTTTCCCTTTTGGTCTTGTGGTTGTACTACTACTGGATGTCCGTGGCCCGGAAGTGTCCGGACCGGAGGTCCTTGTACTTCGGTTTCCGCGCACTTCGCGGCGCGGAGTAGCGCACATGATACTGAGTGCACTCTTTCACCAGCTTGTCGCCAGCGAAGACCATGTGTCGGTCGGCGTACCGGACCACGAATTTCGTGGTCGGTTGCAGCTTACCGATGCCGATCCGCTTGCGCTGAACCGGCGGGTCGTCTTTGCGCCTGTCGGTCGTGCGCGGGGCCATCGGCGCCCGCTCGCCGGAGGCGAACGGGATGTTGGCGGTCACCACTTGCATGGCGACCGCCTGCACGACAGCGACCGTGACTTCGGACCGCAGATGGTCCGGCAGTCGGCCGTCGCTATGGTAGGCGATCTGTTTGACGACGCCGTTGATGATCAGATGGCACATAGTTTCCCTCCTTAGGAAATTGTGCTTTGTTGTATGGAACTGCTTGGGAATACTATAGCATAATTAAATATATTTGTCAATAGCTCTCTTGACAACTACAAAAAACGCTTTATTTACAATAATAATCGAATTATGTTGTATTTTTCTCGTATTTGTATCCTTCACACTCACCTTTTTCATCGAAGCAAACAGAATATCCGCCTACTGGCGGATTTCTTCCGTCTCGGACCGTCGTCCTATGACGAGTTGCTTCTCATAAAAAAGATGAGTGTTTTCAATATAATAAAATATTATCCATTTATACCAATATAAGCATTTGTATTCAGATTACTCCAAACTTTTTCTTTATAAAGCCTCATGAAGCACGACGGTGCGGAATGGAGAAAATTTCTAGCAAGAAATTTTCGTGCTTTATTAAGGAAAAGTTTAAAAAAGAGGAATAAATAAAAGTGTAAAGAGTTTTTTTCATTCTAGACCTCTTAGGTCTTGCGTTAATACTATAGCGTGAAAGGAGTAGATGAATGGATTTTAAAAAGCACTATAGATTGTGCTATAATCTCTTCCATGATTATTTCGCACTACGGACGACAGCATTTCAAATTACAGGTTGGGGATCTTACTGTTGCCATCAATCCGGTTTCTAAGGAAGGCAAAGGAAAGGTCTCAAAATATGGCGCCGATGTTACGCTTGTTACCACTAATCACCCTGACTATAACGGTGTCGAGCAGACGGAACTTGGTGCAAAGACACCCTTTGTGATTCGTGGGGCAGGGGAATATGAAGTACAGAATATTTTTATCAAAGGATTTGCAACACCAGTGACTCTCAAAGAAGGGAAACAAGAAAAGGTGTATCAAAATACTAGTTATGTGTTCGTGATTGATGGTATCCGTGTGACATTCCTCGGGGCGTTATCTGAGATGCTTAAACCAGAGCATAAAGAAATTATCGACGAAACAGATGTTCTCTTTATTCCAGTTGGCCATGATTCTTTCTTGCTTAATCCTTACGATGCTCAGAAACTTGCAGTATCGCTTGAACCAAAACTTATTATTCCGATGGATTATGATGAGCAATCACTTCCAGTGTTCTTAAAGGAGGCAGGTGTCGAGAAGGTTGAGCCAGTAGAGAAACTTACTATTAAGAAAAAGGATATTGAAGGGAAGTTAAGTGAAGTGGTTCTCTTCCACGAACTCTAGTTAAAAAAATGACACCATCTACGTTGTTGGATGCATTTTTTCCTCCCGCAACGTACTTCTTTGTACGTTTTGGTCGTAAAAATGTATCCGCCTAGTATCTGGTGCCATTTTTTTAACTAGAGGAATCTAGGAAGGTAAGATTGTTACGACTAAAAGACCGCTTCACTTTTAAGATATTAAGATAATACTGTATACATCTCTAGTGTCTTAACTGTCTTTATGTCTTAATTTCTTGTCTTCATTGTATACTACTCTTCAATGAAGCATTTTCTTAAAAAGTACGAGAGATATCTGAGTGTTCATCACTATATTGCAGTACTTCGTCGACAGCCTGCACATATGCAACACCTCTATGCGATTCTTTTTGCAGGATGTATCACTGGACTTATTGCTATGGTGATTCTCTATTTTGACTACGGATTTTGGCATGAACGGTATACGCGTGCAGAAGATATTGTAGAAGTACATACTACAGGCGATCCTATGGTTACCGTTCAATCACCAGGAGAGATGATTGGTGGTTTTTTTAGGGAGGCGTCTGATAAATTAAAGAATATTAATGTGAGCAGTACGAGTCTCCTTGAAGGGAAGGATACGTATTCTAGGGATGAAGGGGAAGCTGGTAGTCAGTAGATACCAAGATATAAAGACACTAAAGATATTATGGTATTGTCTTAAGAATGAAATGGTCTTAAAGTCTTACATAATCTCTTGTTTTATGCTATACTAGTACCCACTATCGTCTCATTTATCTATGGCAAAAAAGACACCACACAAAGAAGAAATACAGGAACCTGAGGTGCCTCGAACTGGACTTCAAGCGGTAAGTATCGCAGAAGAAATGCGTACTGCGTACCTCGACTACGCGATGAGTGTGATTACTTCTCGTGCTTTGCCGGATGCTCGTGATGGACTTAAGCCAGTACATCGTCGTATTCTCTTTTCTATGAATAACATGGGGCTTACCCCTGGGGCTAAGTTCCGTAAGTCAGCAACAATTGTTGGAGACGTACTCGGTAACTATCACCCTCATGGTGATGCGTCTGTGTATGATGCGATGGTGAAATCTGCGCAAGATTTTTCGTATCGTTATCCACTCGTAATGGGGCAAGGTAACTTTGGTTCTATTGACGGTGATGGAGCAGCTGCGTATCGTTATACCGAAGCGAAGATGTCGAAACTCTCAATGGAAATGCTTCGTGACATTGAAAAAGATACAGTCCAGATGGAACCTAACTACGATGGCACCAAGAAAGAACCTCGAGTGCTTCCAACTGCTGTTCCTAATCTTCTTCTTAATGGAACACTTGGTATTGCTGTTGGTATGGCGACCAACATCCCTCCACACAATCTTCGTGAAGTAATCGATGCGACGGTACATCTTATTGATAACCCTCAAGCAACGACTGAAGAGCTTTGTGAACATATTAAAGGTCCAGATTTTCCGATGGGGGGTATTGCCTTTGGTCAGTCGGATATTCGTGCTGCATATGCAACTGGTCGTGGTGGTGTGGTGGTACGAGGGGAAGCAGAAATTGTAGAACAAAAGAATGGTCAGTTCCAGATTATTATCACTTCAATTCCTTTTCGTGTTGTGAAGAGTAACTTGATTGAAACTATAGCTGACCTTGTACGTGATAAGAAGATTGAAGGTATCAAAGGACTTCGTGATGAATCAACGAAGGATATCCGTGTAGTGATTGATCTTAAGAGTGGTACTCAGCCACAGAAGGTACTCAACTATCTCTATAAGCATACTGAACTCGAAAGCACGTTCCACTATAACGTAGTGGCGCTTGTTGACGGGATTCCACAGACCCTTGCACTTAAGGGTGCGCTCGAAGCATTCGTTGGTCATAGAAAGGAAGTAGTGCGTCGTCGTACAGAGTTTGATCTTAAGCGTGCTCTTGAGAAGGAACATATCTTACTTGGACTTAAGAAAGCGCTTGATCACATCGATGAAATTATTAAGACCATTCGCGCATCAAAAGATACACCTGACGCTCATGCTCAACTTATTAAGAAATGGAAGTTCTCTGATATCCAGGCAACTGCAATTCTTGAAATGAAGCTTCAGCGTCTCGCTGGACTCGAACGTAAGAAGATTGAAGATGATTTGAAGGCCGTACAAGCACTCATCGCAGAGCTTCAGGCAATTCTCAAGTCAGAAAAGAAAATGCTCTCTATTATTAAGGGAGAGCTTGGAGAAATAAAAGAGAAGTATGGCGATGAGCGTCGCACGAAGATTGTGAAGCATAAAGCTAAAGAATTTAATCCAGAAGATCTCATTGCTGACAAAGAAGAAGTGCTTGTCTATACATCTGGTGGTTATGTAAAGCGTACCGATCCATCTGAGTTCCGTACACAGAAGCGTGGTGGTGTAGGGGTTGTTGATTTGAATACTAAAGAAGAGGATTTCGTGACGATGTCACTCACTACTTCATCGCACTCTGATCTTCTCTTCTTTACTGATAAAGGAAAGGCATATCAGATGAAGATGTATGATCTTCCAGAAGGAAAGCGTGCAACCCGTGGTAAGAGTATTATGAATTTCCTCCAACTCACTGAAGGGGAGAAGGTGACCTCTATTCTTCCGATGCCAAAGGATATAAAAGAAATGAAAGGCGTGTCACTTATGATGATCACCAAAGATGGTACTACGAAGAAGTCTTCAGCTGAGAGTTTCAAAGATGTTCGTCGTAATGGTCTCATTGCAATTCGTCTTGAAGAAAAAGATGAACTCCTTTCTGCGCTTTTTGTTCGTGATGAAGACAGTGTAATACTCACCACTCAAAATGGTCAGTCTATTCGTTTCAATCATAATGACGTTCGCGAAATGGGTCGTACCGCAGCTGGGGTCATAGGAATGAAACTTGATAAAGGGGATGTCATCGTGGCGGCAGATAAGATCCCAACAGGCACAAAAAATGCTGAACTTCTTATTATGACTGCTAACGGCTTTGGAAAGAAGACAAAGATTTCTGAGTATAAGATTCAGAAGCGAGGAGGATCTGGAATTAAGACTGTGAAGGTAACTGAGAAAACTGGGAAGCTCATGGTTGCGCGCGTTGTGACGGTAGAAAATGAAGAGCTTCTTGCTGTATCGAAAGAATCACAAGTGATTCGTACTGAAGTAGAATCTATTCCAACGCTTGGTCGTGATACACAAGGAGTGAGAATTATGAAGCTTCGTGACGGAGATTCGCTTGCGTCATTTAATCTACTCTAAAAGGTACTAACTTCGCAGACTGAAGCAGATCATGCAGACTGTCGCGGAAAACTACAATATTCAAGAGGTGTGTGAAAAGCACAGTAAGAGCGACGCCGAAGGCGTCGCTCTTTGGGTTTCACCCTCTTTAATTATTAATTATTGAAGGTAAAGTAAAAGCCGTCGCCATGATTATGGTGACGGCTTGCTGGTATTATGGAAATCTGTAGAAAAAAAATCTTTGCTCTGGAAATTTTTCTAAGAATTCCTCATACCGCATGAGCACTTCTTGCTCATTGCCAACAGGTTTGTTTTTGTCAGGATAGATCCATGCCAGCACATCAGAATTTGTTGCGTCGAGAACCTTGTGATTATTCATAATCAACATGATTCCTCTTGATTTTTCAAAGACTTTGATGACTTTATCTCTTTCATTCTCGATATCCATTTTCCGTCCTTTTTGGTAACATGGCAAAGAGTCTGACGTCAGTCATAGTAGTCTATATCACTCTCTATGTCAATGTGGTGTATTGAGGTTATCGTGTATCCACTATTAACAATTAATCATTCCCTATATACTACCCTTATGTCATTTCTTACTCCAGAACATCTCGTGAAAGAATTATATTTGAAACCAGGTGATAGAGTTGCCGATATTGGATGTGGTACTGGTGTCTATACCATAGCACTTGCTCATGATGTTGGTGATATGGGGCAGGTCTATGCAGTAGATGTGCACCGAGAGGCACTCCACACACTTGCAGGAACTCTTGATAAACGAGGAATCATTAATGTCGAAATGCTGTGGGCAGATGTAGAGAAAGCGGTACCGGTTGATGCGTATAGTCTTGATGCGGTTGTGATTTCGAATATTCTTTTTCAGTTAGAAGATATTGATAAAGCGCTTTCTGTAATAAGTAAACTCATAAAACCAGAAGGACAATTGCTCGTAGTTGATTGGACTGATTCTCATGGAGGAATAGGTCCTCATGCGTCACATGTGGTACAAGAAGAACATGCTATTTCGCTTGTACAGGCGCACGGGTTTAGACTTTTGAAGCGCCTTCCAGCGGGGGATTATCATTACGCGTTTCTAGCGATAAGCTCGTAAGGACAGCTCGTAGATAGTAGCCGTTAGCCTTTAGCTATATAAACACGAGTGTGATTGAAGGTTGTGCTTGCATTCTGCAGTGACTAATCACTACAAGATGAAGGCAGTATTTCGTGTATCCACTAGTCCTTACCATATAAAACCTATATACTGTGTCCAATGCATTCTTCAGTGTTTTCATTACGTAATATCTTGCTTGGCGTTGGGCTTTTCGCCACATTGTTTGCTGTCCTTATCTTTTCTGGAAAAATTTCTATTGGAGGAAAGGATGTGACCGCTCAAGGGGAGGTACAGCTCTGGGGGACGCTTCCTGAGTCAGAAATGAATGCGGTTGTTCAGTCTTTCAACCCTCAAGCTAAGACCTATGCTGTTCGATATACGTATGTTCCAGAAAATGAGTTTAATCAGCGTCTTCTTGAGGCGCTCGCTTCCGGTACAGGACCAGATATGATTATTGGTAAATATCAGATGATTCTTTCACAGGAAGCAAGAATCTATCCGTTCCCTACGAACAGCCTTCCAGAAAAGACATTTAAAGATACATTCGTTGATGGTGCTTCTGTGCTTTTTACCCCACAAGGGGCACTTGCTCTTCCTGTTTCTATTGATCCGATGGTGCTCTTTTATAATCGTACATTACTTTCTAAGCACGGGATTATCAACCCTCCTTCGTATTGGGATGAAGTTGGCACAATCACCCCTGCGCTTACTGTTCGTCAGAATGGAAAATTCCTTGAGTCAGCTATTGCACTTGGTACACCAGGAGTTCCTTATGCAAAAGACATTATTATGTCGATTATTGCACAGCTCGGTCAAGCACCTGTTGTACGAATTATGGCTCAAGGAGGAGAAAGCTATTTTAGTGTAGTAGCTAATACTCCTGCAACAGAAGGAGGGGAGATTTTACCGCTTGCGACGACGAACCGTTTCTTTACACAATTTGGTGACCCTGGTCAAACTACATTCACATGGTCAGATTCTCTTGGAAATGCAACTGATTTCTTCGTAGGGGAGAAGCTTGCAATGTATATTGGATATGCAGGAGAGTATCCAACACTTCGTGCTCGTAACCCTCGTGCTGATTTTGGGATGACAAGTCTCCCACAGACACGGGGGTACAATACTTTGGTAACTGGAATGAGTATGTATGCAATAGCCACCCTTAAAGCATCAAAAAATCTTACCACTGCACTTACTGCGGAATCACAGTTCGCAGGTGCTGGTGTTGCGCCGTCCATTGCGGCGATCGTTGGTGCCACTCCTGCACTTCGTTCATACGCTGCTACACAGGGGCTTGATCCAGTGGTGGCACGAGGGATGCTCGTTGCGCACGGTTGGTATGATAGCCATGAGAGGGAGTCAACTGCATATACGACGACAATGATTTCAGATATTATTAATTATCGTTACGGTGTTAACGATGCCTCGAACCTGTTTGTAGCGCGTATGAGAGATCTGTATTCCAAGAAGTAGCTGTTATGAAAAATTTTCTGAAACGACATCCACATTTTTTACGAACTCTCCCAGTTCTTTGTGGTATTTTTTTGATTCTTATTTCGGTGACACCACTTTACACATACGCACAGACGGGAGGAAAATCAATTTCTGGAGATGAGGTTTGTGGAGCGTGGGATCCAAGTGCTAACGGGGGGAAAGGGGCAATAGTCAATCCATGCGATATTAATAAGATAGGAGTTGTCACGAAAAACTTACTTACGTACGTGATTGGTCTTGGACTTCCGCTTCTTGTAGTCTTCATTACCTACCGCTTTGTCATGGCTTGGTTTGCACTTCAACAAGGAAATGCTAATGCATATAAAGAGGCATTGAAAAAATCTTTTAATGCTACCATAGGCTTCCTCTTTATTGTCGCTCTCTTTGGGGGGCTCATGTATGTGATGCTTAAGTATTTTGGTGTAAAAGATGGACCTCTACAAGTTCTTAAGTTGTTTAGTGATGCATTTATTCCTCACGCATATGCGCAAACTACTACCCCACCTACGTCTGCATGCAACAGTCCTTTCAATATGACAGGGATCTGCAGTCTCTATGATTTTATTCTTTCCATGCTTCGTATCATCATGAGATTCTTTGTCTATCCGGCGCTTATTGCTATTTGGGTATGGACTGGATTTGGTTTCGTGATGGCACAAGGTAATCCAGAGGGGTTAAGTAAGGCAAAAAAATGGTTACTCTGGGCAGTGTTTACAACGCTTCTTATCTTTATGCTTCAGATGTTCCTCATTGCAGCACAAGGAACAGTGAAAAAGATTCTTCCTGGGTTCCAAGGGGTGAACACCACAACCACGACCACTACCCCACCCGCACAAAATAATACTGCCAACACCTCAGGAACACTCAATACTCGACCGGCACCAATAGATGGTCAGACGAATTCAGCATGTAAGCTTCCTGATGGTTCTACTGGTATAGTTGGAGCAGATGGAAAGACTTGTCTTTCTGGTCGTGGGGCAGGTTCTACTAACACCTCATATTACTGTAATGGAAAACCAGCAGGAACATTATGTACTGTTACCGATAGTTCGGGGTCTGTCTCTGGGACATGTAAAAGTGGCAGTGATGGAAGCATGTCATGTGTAAAAGCGGTAAACAATGACCCGTGCATTACCTCAGATGGTAACGAAGGTACTATGGACAATGGTACATGTGTTGCGGGACGTTTATGTCCAGATGGTAAGAACAAGTACTATAATCAGTCAGACTACCGAATACTTTGCAATACCCCAGCGCCTATTACTACTAGAAAAAAAGCTTACGGAGAATACTGTTCTGTTAACGACGACTGTGCTTCTAATAACTGTATTTTTGCTGGGTGGAACAGAGTTTGTCACTAGCTAGATTGTGTTTTTTACTATTTACACTTTTCTCCCCAATGATGTTTTGGTATTTATGGGAATCATGGTGCACAAGCACCTGCCATCTCGTTACTCCTTGCCCTTTTTACTGACTCTTTGTACACTTGTTGTTGTATACAATTAATTGCTTAATTATGAAAAAATCTTCCACCCCCACTGGTATCTTCCTTACTAGTTTCTTTTTGTTGTTCATTCTCCTCTCACCACTCACACTCCACGCACAAGTTGATTGTAGTGTTACTCCAACTGCTACAGGATGTACCGCAGCACAAGGAATAGGTACCCTAGGAGGAATCATCAATGCTTTCACTACCACAGTTATGAAAGCTCTAGGAGGACTCTTCATGGCAGCAGGAGTAGTAGCCTTCTTCTACGGTATTGTTGAATACATCTGGGGAAGACGCCAAGGAAATATCGAGAAGACAAAGAATGGTAATCAATTCATGACCTGGGGACTCATTGCACTCTTTGTAATGTTCTCTGTCTACGGTATCATCAAGTTCGCTCAGAACATTATCATGCCAGGCACTGACTTTAATACCATCACTATCCCAGGTATCAACTTCGGACAATCTTCCAAAGCTAATCCTAATAATCCTAATAATCCAAATAACACCGGTCCTCTTAATAACGCGGCTGGAGGGAATAATACTTCTCCTCTTGGAGGGGGTGGGGTGAGTCCGGTGACGGGGCCGACAGGTAATGCTGCTTTTGATCAGTGTATTGCAAGTGGAGGAGGAGTTATTGAGTGTCGTAATATAACGAATAGTACAGCTGGGCAAAATGGGGGGACGGCGAATACAGGAGGGAGTACAGGCTCATGCCCTACAGGCTATCTTCCAGATGATCAGGCAGCGTCTGGCTGTTCACCTGATCCATCATACGGCAGTGTCGGAAATAGTGGCTCTTGTCCGGTAGGGTATCTTCCTGATGATCAGGCAGCGTCTGGCTGTTCTCTTGATCCATCGTACGATGCTCAAATAACTCCGTAATAGGCTTGCATGTGAATTTTTTTGAAGGGGGGTTCGATGAAATTTAAGTTGATATAAAAAAGCTTGACAAATATAGATTTATCGTGTAGAGTGCTCTTCAAGGACTTCTTATTCCTTGTTGTATAAGAGGAAGAGAGGTTAACGGCTCTTTGACTAATTTTTGAAAGGATTCTCATGGCCACGCGCCAAGAAGAAATCGCTGCTGAACAAGCGGCTGCTGTTATCGCTCGTGCGGCACGTGCGAGCGCGGGGGGTGCTTCTGGTGCTGGATCTTCCAGTGCTGGCAGTGCCACTCCAGCTACACCCGCAACTCCCGCAGCTCCGACTGCTGGGGGTACGCCCCCGCCTTCTACTCCGACTGGTAGTGGTGGAAGTGGTGGAGGTGGTTCTAGTGGTCGAAGCTTCGACTGGTTGGGGTCTCTCCGTGCCATTGCAGCACTTTTTGCGCTTATCGGTGCAACTATCTTCTATGTCACCGACGCCAGGCCCAATCGTACCAAGCTTGAAGAAGCGGGGTTCGAGAAGGTGAAGGAGCAGGAAAAGACCAAGCAGATGGAGGAAACGACGAAGCAGATGCGTATCGCAGCAAGGACAGGGCAACCTGTTCCGATGCCAGCCCCTTCGGCGGTTGCGTCTCCTCCAGTAGTGGCGCCTGTGGTTCCACAGGATCCTGTCGTGCTCCGTACGTTCTCTTGTGTGACAAGAGAGGAGCGTGATGAGGGGTTCAAGAAAAACCAAATCCAGCGTGCCCAGCAACCCGGTACCCAGTACCGGATCACCTCTGGGTGTGCATGGATCAAACTTGACGTCTACGTCAAGAGCCTTGTCGGACACGGATACGTGTTCCGTGAGGAGGTCACTCCTGGAAACTTCAGAGGGTGCGGTGACATTGATGGGGTGAATTTTACCCTGCGCCAATGTACCGACTACATCAACTCTCGCCGTGGTGAGGCCATCCAAGTGGTGGTCGAAGATGGCGGGGAAATCATTCTCAACTAAGGAGGATATTATGTCAGATGAGAAAAAGAAGGACGACCACGGCCATGGAGGAGGTGGAAGCGGAGTTGGCAAGGCATGGGGATACGGTATCCTCGTGATTGTCCTCCTTTTCTCCGGAGTGTTGGATATTTTTACCAACGCAATGGGAAACCTTCTCTCTATGGTGCGTACCCACGCTGGCGCATTCCTGATTCTTGCTGCCTTTATTTTGTTGCTTAGGCCCAAGAAAAAGGATGATGGTGGAGAGAAACATTAATTCTCCCGTGAGACAACACGTATAAACCGTTCGCCAAACGTACTATGGCAGGAGAGGTTATCCTCTTCGCTCATCGTCTCATCGCGATGACGCGATGAGGTAGCCTCTCTTTTTTTATTTGGTAGCCGGTAGCTATTAGCCTTTAGCGTGTAGCTTTTTACATACCAACACAAAATACTTGTATTCCAATATATAACTCCATTACAATTTTCTCTAACGCCTAACGCCACCCCTTTGTCCACATCCTCCCTTGCAAACGCTTGATATAAGGCTATACTTATAGATATACACATAAAATATATGAAAAAAATACTAACAACCTTATCTCTTATTGCTGGTAACGTCGCTGTTGCCCTCGCACAGGTATCAGGAACTATCAACGTTGGGGCGTCACAAGGACAAGTAAATGGAGGAGCACTTCTCTCTCTCCTTGCGCTTGCACAGACACTAGTAGCACGTCTCGTTCCTTTTGCTATCGGTCTTGCAGTACTCGCATTCTTCTGGTTCCTTATTGAGTTCATCTGGAAAGGTCGTGATGATGCTGCAGCAAAGACACGTTCACTTTCTGGTATGGGGTATGCAGTTCTCGCACTCTTTGTGATGGTATCTATCTGGGGACTTGTTGGTTTCCTCGGAAGTATACTTGGTGTTGGTCAAGGTGGTAGTGTTCCAGTTCCTGGTGTTCCAGTGCCAACACAATAATCATCGGGTAAGTATTTAGTCCTATGAAAAAAACACTACTAGCATGTTCACTCATTGTTAGTAGTGTTTTTTTTGCGTCAGCACAGTTACAGGTAGGGGATGTGAAGGTGAATCTTGGACAAATATGTGGAACGTATAATGGTAAGCCTGCTTGTTATAATCAGACCACAGGGCAGTGGCAAGTAACTACAGGTAACGGCACTGGTGTGAGCGGTAATGTTAATACTGGTACAGTGAGCGGTGCAGGAACAATAGGCGGGGTAAGAATAGGGGGGAGCGGGAATATAGGCATAGGTGGAGGCACCGGTTCTGTCGGCACCAATCTTAATTTTAGTGGGCCTCTTGGCCTTCTAGCGCTTGCTCAGACTATTGTGAGCAGACTCGTTCCTTTTCTTGTTGGTCTTGCTGTCGTCGTATTCTTCTGGTTCCTCGTTACCTTCATCTGGAAAGGAAAGGATAATCCAGAAGAGCAGAAGAAAGGCCGTGCAGGGATGATGTATTCTCTTCTTGCTATCTTCGTGATGGTATCGTTGTGGGGGATTATCACCTTTATTGGAGGAATACTTGGCATAGGGCAAGGAGGAAGTATATCTGGATTCAATTTACCAGGTGAGGGAGCAAAGTAATAAGAGGTATCATATATTTAATTTATTTATCATTACATGAATGGCGAAGATGTATTAGGAAGAGTTGTTACAGAAGTATTCAGTCCGCTTTACGAACTTGTCGCAGCGTGTGCCTTTGTTTATTTTTTGTACGGAGGGGTGCGATTCATTATTGATATGAATGATCCAGAAAAGAAAAATATTGGTAAGCGCCATCTACTTTGGGGGACAGTTGGACTCCTTATTATTTTTTCAGTCGGAGGGATACTTAAATTTTTCAACGACGTCCTCGGAGGGATGTTTACTTACTAATTAAGAGGTGATGGGTTTCGGTGGGTAGAGAGAATGTAGATACAGCATGACCACGAAGTGGTCATGCTGTAGTGTTTTTTGCTCACACCTGCCATCTATCAACTATCGCCTACATTGTGTTAGAATAAGCCGATATGAACGAATCACATCAAGAACGGATGGAAAAAATAGTTTCCCTTTGCAAACGTCGAGGATTTATTTTCCCATCATCAGAAATTTATGGAGGATTCTCTGGTGTCTATGACTACGGGCATTATGGAACTCTCCTCCTTGCGAACGTGAAGAATGCTTGGCAGAAGAGCGTTGCCCAAGAGCGTCTCGATGTGGTACTTCTTGATAGTGCTATCTTCATGCACCCGACAACATGGAAGGCATCTGGCCATATTGATGGGTTCAATGATCCACAAGTTGACTGTCGCAAGTGTAAGAGTCGCTTTCGTGCTGATCATATGCTCGAAGAGTTCGGTATTGATGCTGATAAGCAATCTCTTGAATGGATCAATACAGAGCTCGATATACTTCGTAGAGAGAAGAAGCTTGTATGTACCAACTGTAAAAGTGCAGACTTAACTGAAGCAAAGGTGTTCTCGCTTATGGTAAAGTCTAATCTTGGTTCGCCAACAGATGCGCTCACCGAAGAGAATGTGGTGTACTTACGACCAGAAACATGTGGGGGTATTTATCTTGAGTACAAGAATACTATCGACTCGCTTCACCCAAAGCTTCCGTTTGGTATCGCACAGATCGGTAAGGCTTTTCGTAATGAAATTGTTGCGAAGCAGTTCGTTTTCCGTACACGTGAGTTCGAGCAGATGGAGATGCAGTACTTTCATCATCCATCACAGACGAAAGAAATCTTCGAAGGATGGCATCGTGATCGATGGAATTTTTATCTCGAATACGGTATTCCAGAGTCAAAACTTAATTGGCACAAACATGAAAAGCTTGCACACTATGCAAGTGAAGCGTATGACATAGAGTATCACTATGCGATGCTTGGGGGTTTCAAGGAATTAGAAGGGGTGCATGCTCGTGGCGATTGGGATCTTACTCAACATGCGAAGTTCTCTGGACAGGATCTTTCTTACTTTGAAGAGTCAACCAAGGAACGCTTTGTACCACATATCGTGGAGACTTCTGTTGGTGTTGCACGTATGATGCTCGCATTCCTTGATAATGCATATACTGAAGAAGTTGTCGGGGACGACACTCGTACTGTTCTTAAGTTAGACAAGCGACTTGCTCCTGTGAAGGTGGCAATCCTCCCGCTTTCTAAGAAGGAAGAGTTAAGCAAAAAAGCGCAAGAAATTTGGAAGACACTTTCTAAAAAAATGTTCGTAGAATATGACGATACTCAGTCAATAGGTAAGCGCTATCGCAGGCAAGATGAGATAGGAACACCATATTGTGTTACGGTGGACTTTGATACCCTCACTGATAATGCGGTAACAGTACGAGACAGGGATACTATGGAACAAATACGCGTCCCCATCAGCGATCTTATACAGTACTTTTCAGAGAAGCTTGGTTAGAAATATCTTCTTGATTCTTGTTTATTTTCATGCTACAATCACACAACTATGGCAAAGGCACAAGATAATCTTATCCAATTGAAAAATAAGGAAACAGGCGAGGTCTACTTCACTTCTAAAAATAAGAAGCTTGTTACCCGTAAGATTGAACTCAAGAAGTACTCAAAGAAGCTTCGTAAACACGTGATGTTCAAGGAAACAAAGAAGTAAACTCTTTTCCATACACACTTAGAAGAAAAGCGACACCTACGGCGTCGCTTTTCTCTTGCACCTGGTATTCTGTTTATTCATCAAAAACAGGGGACTTCCTGCTTGCGTTATATATATAGCTTATATACTTTTTGTATAGATAAAAATATGAAAAAATCAATTACCGCCATTAGTACTGTTTTTAGTGTTGTAGCTGGTATAAGTTTTGCTTTCGCGCAACAGCCAGGTCAAGTGAATATCTCACCACTTCAGAATTTACTTGGTGGTGCGCAGGCATTAGTATCTCAAGCGGTGCCATTTTTGATAGGTCTTGCAGTGATAACTTTCTTTTATGGTCTTGTGATGTTTATTTGGAAAGGTAAAGAGGGTGGAGAGAATTTAACAAAGTCAAAACAATTCATGATGTATTCTCTTGTTGCTATTTTTGTAATGGTATCAATCTGGGGAATTATTGTCTTTATGCAAAACATTTTAGGACTTGGTAATGTAAGAACTATCGTGAAACCTGAGGTCTAGTTTATTTCTGAGTATAGAAGGTGAGATACAAGCGGTCGCGTAGCGACCGCTTTTGTGTTAGAATCTTTCTACACGGGCCTATAGTTTAGTGGCAGAACAACGGCCTCCAAATCCGTTGGTCGAGGTTCGATTCCTCGTGGGCCCGCCCATACAAAAACTCCTTTCGGGGAGTTTTTGTATGGGCGGGCCCACAGCCTGTGACCAAGGTCACAGGTGTGAGGAATCGAACAAAAAACCGGTCTACTAAAGTTCCAAATAAAAATTGTATTCAAATATTTTTGGTTGGAACTTTTGTCGGTTTTTACGGGGTCGAGACTTTGAGTGTTTTATGAATAACAAAGTTAAGAAATAAAATACCAAAGTGGTGACCGAATTTCCTCGTGGGCCCGCCAATTCGTGGAGCGACGGCGACACGAAACTTGTAGGAGATTCCTCGTGGGTCCGCCAACAATAAAACGTTACAGAAATTCTGTAACGTTTTATTGTTGAACGACAGGAAGCCACCTATTTTCCCTACTCACTGTTCTTCTTTTTCGGCAATCTTGAAATTCCCGTTTCGTTGATTGATTTCGATAGTAAAATTATCGAGTAAGGTTTGAGGAAGTAAAACGAAATTAACGGCAATCAATTCGTTAACATTCTTTGGATAACGTTGATATTTAGTTTTGTATGCAAGGATCCCTTTCTCTAGTGCTTGTGTTACGACGCCAGCCTGTATCCCTTTTCCTGAGAGTTTCTTGATCATTTCATTGTCGGTAGTATCGTAGATTACTTTTATCAGATCCTGAGAAGTTTTGTAGCTACTTACTCCCTTTCCTACTGTCCTTGAGACAAACGTTGCATAGACGAGTGATGCCCCTTGAGGAGCCCCTGGTTTTTTTGCAGCAAGAGCAAGATATTGCTCCGCTGGGTCGTAGTGTTTTGTAAAGAGATAGTATTGAGTCCCGAGATAGAAAGGGATCTGCCAACTCGTTGGAATTGCTTGTATTCCTTTTTGTGCAATCCCTGCTACCACATCAAGTGTTTTTACATCTTTATTTTGTGGAATAGTTAAAATACTAAAGAGGTATGGGTACTCAAACTTCGGGTCAAGTGTAGTGATGTTTTTGAAATATCCAATGAAAAAGCCTTCCTTTCCATTCCATGCCACGAAGTCTTGTATAGCACGTATCCAATAGAAGTCGGTGATCAAATTAGTAAATCCAAAACTTATATACGGAAGAATTTGTGGCGGAAGAAGATTGCGTCTTGCAAGAGTGAGTCTCGTGGTAAAGGGTGGCCCAAGATCATCATGTATTTTTTGAAATAAGACCACCAGCACAAAAAGGGCAATCACAACAAGAAGACTAATGTTTTTTGTGAGAGAGGCTGGGAGTTTCATACGAGAAGGGAAATCAGAGACAGGGTTCTAGAAATCTTTTTTCTTGAAGACTATCTGGGTGATCACAAGAAGAAGTAGCGCATAGGAGAAGGCGTAGAGTGTGGTAACTCCAACCATTGAGAGTGATGGTGTTGTTGCGTAGATAATGTCGTTTCTGATATTAAATTTTTCAAGATTCGGAAGAAGATAATAGATGGCACGAGTAATCCAATCAACAAGAGGGATTTTGTTTGTCATGAAGATATAGCGAAAGATACTCCCAGCATGTCCCACGAGATAGAGCGTGATAGTAGAGATTGCTGCGAGGATAGGGGAAGTAATTCCTGAGAAGAGGATAGAAATAAGAATGAGAAGTATTGCCTCAAGGGTGCTAAGAAACACAGAAAGAAGAATCGGATAAAAAAAGAATTGTCCGCTCTGTATGTAGAGAATAATATACAACGCTCCTGTTGAAAGAAGCGTAACAAGAATAGTGGTAAGTGAAAGCCCCAAACATTTACCAATAACAATTTCAGTTCTTGTGATAGGTTTTGGAAGGAGAAGATAAAATGTCTTACGCTCTATTTCTTTATAGATGAGCATTGATCCAATGAAGATTGCCACAAACATCTGAAGCGCATAAATAGCGGTAACACTAAAATCTATGATCATTCTCGTGCTTTGTTCTAGCGAAATTGATGCAATGAAGAGGGTGAAAAGAATGATGGCGATGATTACCAAGAACCCAGAAAGAAGAATTCTATCGCGGGAACTTTCTCTAAAAGTGTTTTTTGCAATGGTGAAAATGTTCGTGTTCATGGAGTATTGTGTTACTGGATAATATCCTTCTTGTGTTCGTTGACGTTTTCAACAGCGTCTTTCCGTGCTTTTTGGATGATATGCACAAAGGCATCCTCAAGGTCGCGATAACCTGTTGCAATATTTTTCGGTGTATCGACTCGAAGAAGTTTTCCTAAGTCTAGGATACCCACCATGTCACATATTTCTGCGACATCACCCAAGATGTGTGTGTTGATAAAGATTGTCTTGTTTTTCTTTTTTAGGTCGAGAATTATTTTCTTCACCTCGGCACGCCCAATTGGGTCAAGGCCATCAAGTGGTTCATCAAGAAAAAGTATTTCTGGATCATTGATCATCGCTTGAGCGAGCCCAAGACGTTGAAGCATTCCTTTGGAGTAGGTGCGTATACGCTTATCTTTTGCACTAGTAAGGTGAACTTCCTCAAGTAGTCGGGCAATGGTTTCTTCCTTTTCTTTAATTCTAAAGAGTGTGGCAACAAAATCAAGAAACTCCCCACCTGTGAGGTACTGATAGAACGTTGGTGATTCTGGCATGAAGCTAATTTTCTTATGCACTGCCATATCAGAAGGGGATCCTCCACCTACCATAATAGTGCCTGTTGTTGGCGTCGAGAGCCCTACAAGCATTTTGATGGTAGATGTTTTTCCTGCGCCGTTTGGGCCAATAAATCCAAATACAGTACCTTTAGTAACAGTAAGCGACACATCTTTCACAACATGGACTTGCTTTTTTGTTCCATACGATTTTGAGAGGCTGGAAATAACGATATCGTTTGTCATATGGATACTATAGTAGCAAATGTGGGAGGGCGGGCAACATTGACAAAATTACAAGACATTAAAGTGAAATACTCTAATACAAAAAGATAATTAAGATAGTCAAGGTGCCATAGTACCTTTTCGTTTTCACGGCGAAGCGGTTAGAGTGTCTTGAGATCTTGTTCTCGGTTATCAACTAGTCCCCAGCTAGTAGTCCCTATATACTGTTTCTTATATGGATAAAAAAATTCGCGTAGGTATTAATGGTTTTGGGCGTATCGGACGAGCCTTCTTTAAAGTTGCATTTGAACGTGATGATATGGAAGTGGTTGCTATTAATGATTTAGGGGATGTGCATAATCTCGCATACCTCCTTCAGTATGACACTGTGTACCGTGTGTCACACTTTGATGTGAACGCTGAGATTCATGATGGTGCGACTCCAGAAGTAAAAGAGCAGTATATTGTTGCAAGCGGGGAGCATGAATCTCGTGTACGAGTATTTCAAGAGAAAGACCCAGCAGTGATTCCTTGGGGAAGTCTTGACGTTGATGTTGTTGTCGAGTCAACCGGACTTTTCGTCGCGTATGATAAGGCATCAGCACACCTCAAAGGTGGTGCAAAGGCGGTGGTTATTTCTGCTCCTGCAAAGAAAGGGGAGGATGAATCTGTTCATGGGGAAACGATTCTTCTTGGAGTCAACGAAGAGAAGTTCGGTACCTGTGCGGTAACCTCTAATGCATCATGTACGACAAACGCATCATCACCGGTGATTGCAATTCTCGATGAAGCAATTGGTATCGAAAAGGCTATTTTAAATACCGTGCACTCATATACTGCTTCGCAAGGAATTGTAGATGGTCCTAATAAAAAAGATTTTCGTGAAGGGCGAGCGGCAGCGCAAAATATCGTTCCCTCTTCAACGGGGGCGGCGATTGCAGTAACAAAAGCATTTCCAGCACTTGAAGGACTCTTTGATGGTGTTTCTATTCGTGTCCCTACGCCAGCTGGCTCAATTGCAGATATTACGTTTATTGCAAAGCGCACAACCTCAGCAGAGGAGGTGAACGATATCTTAAGAAAAGCAGGAGAATCAGAACGATGGTCAGGGATTTTCCAAGCAACAGAAGAAGAGCTAGTATCGAGTGATATTATTGGACTTCCGTTTGCGTCGATTGCTGATCTGAAGATGACACGTGTGGTAGGAGGTAATCTTGTGAAGGTACTCGCTTGGTATGATAATGAAATGGGGTACACTCATACGCTTGTAGAACATGTTTCAAAGGTGGGGAAGGCAATCAAATAATAGATTGTAGTATGAAAAATAATAAGCGCGACCCCGAAGGGGTCGCGCTTATTATTTCACTTACCTATCAAGTAATTGTATACTTAGTACTATATGAAAATTTATTTAGCAACTGATCACGCAGGATTCTCGCTTAAAGAGGAAGTAAAGAAGTATTTGGAAGACGACGGAAAAGAAGTATACGATTGTGGTGCACTTACTCTTGAACCTGGAGACAATTATCCAGGATATATGGCACAAGCATCGGAGAATGTACAGAAGGATTCGATGCATGAACCATCTATGGCAATTATTTTTGGGGGCTCTGGGCAAGGGGAGGCAATTGTTGCTAATCGCTTTCGACATGTGAGGGCTATCGTGTATGCAGGAGGGAATCTCGAACTTGTAAAGCTTGGACGCGAACATAATGATGCAAACGTCCTTTCTATTGGAGCACGCTTCGTTACTTTTTCTGAAGCATTACAAGCGATTAGACTTTTTCTCGACACTCCTTTTTCGCATGAGGAACGTCATGCGGAAAGAATTATTCAAATTGAAGAAGTAACAAAATAGTATGGGAGTAAAATTTTTTTATATCACACTTTTTATTATCGCTTTCATTTTTCTTTTTGTGCCGATTCTTGCTAATCCAACACCGAAAGATTGTACTACCTATCCGGACGGAGCCGGAGGGTACTATGTGAAATGTAAAGATACTCACACGTCGCTTTACAAGAAATATACTTCTCACTAGAACATAGTATGAATACAAAAACTTCTTGGATCCTTCTCGCACTTGTACTCCTTGCAGTACTCTTTGTGCCACTTGTTCCACAAGATGCACCAATTGAGTGTGAAAGTGGGTCACTCGATACGTGTGACGAAGGAGTGGGGTATGTATCTTTGTATTCTAAATATTTTTCTCACAAGTAACCATCTCTTACCATGAACATTTTTCCTACGATACTCACAGACAGTTATGAAGACATTACTCACAAACTTTTTTTAGTAGAAGGGTTATGCGAAAGGGTACAAATTGATCTCTGTGATGGAGTATTCGGACTCGAGAAGACATGGCTCCCATACGAAGAGGACTCACTCCCACACGGATTCAATTATGAATTCGACCTTATGGTGAATGATTGGAGGAAGTACCTTACTCGTACGCTTGCACTCGGTGTCGGGAGAGTGGTGATGCATATTGACCATTTTAGTGAGAACGATATTGATGAGCTCCTCGAAACAATTACACCAACCGGAGTGAGTCTTGGGCTTTGTGTATCGAATGACTACGCTATCGAGACATTTGCTACACATATTAAGGAAATAATTCCTCGGTATTCAAAACTATTCATTCAAGTGATGGGAATTAAGCATATCGGTGCACAGGGACAACCCTTTGATGAAGAGGTGCTTTCGAGAATCAAATATCTTGCCCATGAATGTAAACATATCGAGATACAAGTAGACGGAAGCATGAATCCTGAGACAATTGTAAAAGTGAAAAATGCTGGCGCAACAACCGCGATCGTCGGATCGTACCTTTTTAAGAGTGGGGATGTGAAAAAGACGCTTGAGGCTCTCGAGAGAAGTGTGAGGTAGAGGGGCAAGATTGTAAGATTATAAGATAAGAAGATTGTGAGGTTGGAAGAAAATAATAATTAGTTCGGATATAAATGTATCGTTTATAATCTTTCTAACGCCTAACGCCTAACGCCTAACGGCATGTCCCATCCTGTGCACTACTTCCCTACACGCTACACGCTACACGCTGTATACTGTAGTTCATATGCATTCATTAACTGATGTTGAAGTACAAGCGCTCACACTGCGCGCGGAAGATATTCGAGAAAGTATTATTAAGATGTTGGTGGAAGCAGGGAGTGGTCATACTGCAGGGTCGCTCGGTATGGCAGATGTGTTCACGGCGCTCTACTTTAGAGTGATGAAACATAATCCACGTCATCCTGATTGGGTTGAGCGTGATAGATTCATCCTCTCTAATGGTCACATTGCACCAGGACTCTATGCAACCCTTGCACACGCTGGGTACTTTTCGGTAACAGAACTTAAGACGTTAAGACGCTTCGGCTCACGATTACAAGGGCATCCACATCGTGAAGCCCTTCCTGGAATAGAGACATCATCAGGGCCACTCGGGTCAGGGCTCTCACAGGCAATTGGTATGGCGCTAATGGATAAACTTGAGGAACATAAACCAGATAGATATTTTTATTGTTGTATGGGAGATGGGGAGATTAACGAAGGACAAGTATGGGAATCATTATTACTTCTTAATAAATATAAACTTACAAAAGTAATTCCGATTATTGATCGCAATACTATTCAGATTGATGGATACACTGAAGATATTCTTCCACTTGAATCACTCAAAGATAAGATGGAGAGTTTTAACTTTCATGTGATAGATGTTGATGGACATGATTTTAAGGATATAGTGCGTGCGATTGGGACTGCAAAGAGTAGTCTTGATAGACCAACTATTATCATCGCTCATACTATTCCAGGAAAAGGGGTAACTGCTTTTGAGGGTGATTATAGATGGCATGGTAAAGCCCCGAACCTAGAAGAAGGGAGAGCGGCTTTGAAAGAGTTGCGTACTCTTAAAGGGAAAATTAAATACGGAGAGCTATGATAATAAAAATACTTCATCTGTTTTGTTGCGGGTCCCCAGTTTCTCGGTCAACGTACTCTCTTGTACGTCTCCCTCAAAACTTTCCCCACACCGCGCATCTAAAGCATTTTTATTATCCTAGTTTATAACTATCACAATCATGTTACGAAAAACAGCATTCACAGCACAAGAAGAAGAAAGAGCAACCCGAGAAGGATTCGGTGAGGGGCTTGTTATTGCAGGAGAAAAAGACGATAGAATTGTAGCGCTTTGTGCTGATCTTACAGAAAGTGTGAAGATGGATGGTTTTAGAGCAAAATTCCCAAAGCGATTTTTTGAAACCGGGATCACAGAACAAGCAATGTCAGGACTAGCATCAGGGATGGCTACGATGGGGTATATTCCATTCTTTGCGAGCTACGCTGCTTTTTCTCCAGGAAGAAATTGGGAGCAAATACGTACAACCATTGCATATAACAATGTTCCTGTGAAAGTAATTGGTGCACATACTGGTCTTTCTGTTGGGCCAGATGGAGCGACTCACCAAGCGATAGAAGACATTGCCCTTATGCGCATGATTCCTAACATGCAAGTCTTTGTGCCGTGTGATGCGATAGAAGCACGTGCGATTACTGAGCATATCGCTAAAACAAAAGAGCCTGCATACCTTCGCCTTACCCGTGAGAAGACACCACTCTTGCTTCCAGATAACTATGTATGGGGCCATGGGAAGGGCTATGTTATTCATATGCCACAACATAAATACGGCGGAACTTTTGCGCATTCAGTCGGAGTGATAGCGTGTGGTCCTATTATTTATGAAGCAATTAAAGCTGCGTTTGAGTTAGAGAAAGAGGGGATAGGAGTAACGGTAGTGAACATGCCACAAGTAAAACCACTTGATGTTGGATTCCTCCTTCGGCTTGCAAAAGATGTTCGAGCTATTGTCACCGTTGAAGAACATCAGATTGCGGGAGGACTTGGAAGTGCTGTTACTGAATATTTAAGTGAACATCACCCAATTCGAATTGGTCGTGTTGGGATACAAGATAGATTCGGTCAAAGTGGAAAAGTAGGTGAGCTCTATGATGAATATGGACTCTCTGCAAAGCATATTGCACAGAAAATACGAGAGACACTTCATTAGACAGCGCGTAGAGAGTAGGGAGTAGCGTGTAGAAAATACAAAATAAATGTAAATACGCGACCACGAAGTGGTCGCGTATTTACATTAAGCTAATGGCTGTTATTACTGCATTATCGTAAGCTCATATCCGGCTGGTGCTTGCTTGAGGAGTTCCTCAAGTTTTTCTTCAGTGAGGAGTCCCTCTTGTGCACCTATGTGTTGTACCACATTCATACTATTAATAGGTGCACGCTTCATTGCATATGCTGCATCATATCCTTTTGCGAGGTATGCGATGAAGGTGGAGAAGAATGCGTCACCGGCACCTGTACGTTCATAAGGTGGTGCGATATCTGGATAAAGTGGCATACTGAAATACGTATTTTCAAATTTCATGTATGCGCCATTTGGTCCATCAGTAACTATTACCGTCTTTGGCCCGAGGTTGCCTAGACCATCGAGGAGGTCTTTCATTTCTGCTCCTTCTGAAGTAAGAAGGCCTTCTGCTTCTTCTTTGTTCATACAAATTACTTCTGTGTTCTTGTAGAGTTCCAAAATTTCGGTGCCAAAACCAAGTTGGAATGTTCCTGGTTGGAATGCAAGCTTCACTTCTGGATGACCTTTAATGTAATCAATGAGTTCATAATGAAAAGGAAGTGTATGTTTGCCAAGAGAGGAGAGGTAAAGCCATTTTGGATTACCGATTTCTGGTATCACAGGAGTGAATTGCTCATGCTTGATAAGAATGGTTCTATCATCACCTTGCCAGAGGACATAATGATAGTTGGTTTTCTTTCCTTCTTCTTGTCTAATAAAGTCAGTCGCCACTCCTTCTTTTGCGAGTTGCTTAAGACAATCTTCCCCGTACGAATCCTTCCCAAGCGAAGTGATAAGTCCAGATTTTAGTCCAAGGCGCGCAGCTGAAACAGAAGCATTTGCACTGTTTCCTACTGCAGGAAGGATATACACTTCGTCAAAAGGGACCTTCATTCCATACGCTAGACATAGCTCCCGCCCGTGTGCGGTTTCTTGAATATGTCCAGCAGAAAGCTTAATAAAAGCGTCAATTACAGTATCTCCAATAGCGATAAAATCAAATTGTGGTGTGTTTTCCATAGTGTCTTTCTAGTATAGCAGTGAGATGCTGTATACTATGTTGATATGAAGACATTAACCCCACAAAGTGAATATTATTTAGAACTTATTAATGAGTACAAACGGTCAGGGAAGGCAATCGCTCATTTTAATATTTCTAACCTTGATCAGGCACGGGCAATCGTGGAAGTGGCACAAGAGCTTAACCAGCCAGTGATCATTGGTGCAAGCGAAGGGGAGAGAGATTACATGGGAGTTGAAATGGTTCGCACGATTGTGAATGAACTTAATCAAGAATACGATACTCCAATATTCCTTAATGCGGATCACACCTATACACTTGAGAAAGTAGAAGAGGTGGTAGAAGCAGGATACGATAGTGTGATTGTTGACGGAGCGAAGCTTTCCTATGAGGAGAATGTGGCGCTTGTAAAATCATGTGTTGATTTTGTGAGGAACTATGAAGCAAAAACGGGAAAGCGTGTACTTGTGGAAGCAGAACTTGGATACATCGGTCAGTCGTCTTCACTAAACACCGCCCTTCCAGAGGGGGTAACAGAAGCGAATCTCACCACTGCTGACCAAGCAAGAGATTTTGTACTTCGTACCGGTATCGATATGTTCGCTCCGGCTATTGGGAATGTTCATGGAATGCTTATTGATGCAGAAGAACCAAAATTGCACATCGAACGACTGCAAGAGATTAGTGCAACAGTTGATGTTCCTCTTGTACTTCACGGGGCAAGTGGTAACACTGACGAAGATCTTAAAGGGTCAATTGATAATGGTATTGCTATCATTCATATCAATACAGAGATTAGAAAGGCATTCCGTGACGGAGAGATGCATTATCTAGAAGAGCATCCAAACGAAGTGGCGCCGTATAAGTTTGGGCATGAGGGACAAGAAGAGATGAAAAAAGTTGTTCGCGCAAAGATGTCACTGTACATGCAGTAGGAGTGTTCGGTGTCAATTGAAGAAGCAGAAATATAACTATGAATAAAAATAAATCAAAAATAGTATTTTTTATTGCTGCAATCTTGTGGGGCGCAAGTTACGCAGTTCAGAAACCACTTCTTCAGGTTGTTGACCCTGTTGTCTTTACTTTTTGGAATTTTTTTCTTTCCGGAATTTTTTTCTTTGCGTATGCTCTAATAAAAAAGATTCCTATTGCATATAGATGGAAAGAGGGGGCGATACTTGGTTTCTTTTTGTGTGGCATGGAGATTCTTGAAATGGTCGGACTCAAGATGACGAGTTCTGCCAATACAGTATTTCTTACAAATCTTGGTATGCTTATTATTCCGTTCGTTGGATTTCTCTTTTTTAAACGAACAGTAAAAAAAGAAGACAGTATCGCAATTATAATAGCAACCGTCGGAATGTATTTACTTGTAGGAGGTGTTGGGGGTTTTGGTCTAGGCGAAGGAATTCTTCTCCTTTCAGCACTTGCGAGCGCATTTTATTTTATCTACTCAGAAAGATTTGAAGCTGAAAAAGCTCGGCATATCACAACGCTCTGTGTGCAACAATTTTTTGTCATTTCGATTATCTGTTTTGTATGGGCGAAATATTCAGGAACTTCGTTTAGTGTTCCTGAAGGAGTGCGCGTTGATCTATTGTGGCAGGTGGTTATGTTCACCACTATTCCTTATGTCATCATTCAGTGGGCAAGCAGATATGCAGATGAAATGGTTGCAGCGATTTATGATGGAGTAGTTGAACCTCTTACCGGGGCAGTTGTCTCATGGGTTGTTTTTGCTGAGGCGACATCTCCTGTAAAGGTGCTTGGTGGAATGATAATGGTACTATCGTTTGTTTTTGCGGCAGTTGCGTCTAAGCGTCACTTTATTTATTTAAAATTACGAGAAGTTACCGATGCTACTGTGGGGGAAATAAAAAAAGTCATGTAACCATTCTGTGAGTTTACATGACTTTGATTTCTAGATTTTCGAGACGCCTCCGTTCCTTCCATGCATTTCTGCGTAGGTTATGATGGAGGGCATTTGTGATGGCGATCCATCCTCTCCACTTGGGAAGTACACCACCCATTCCTTCACAGGTGATAAGATGGATAGTTTTTTTCTTGATAATCGGATAGTACACAAAAATTTCTCTTACTTTCTCTGCTTGATTGTGAAGAGGAGTTGCTGCAAGAGTGATAATGTTATCATTGGCATCACCTCCTTTTGCAATAAGTACTCTCCATTCTTCGCATCCAATAATTCTACGGAGGTAATCTCCGCGACTTTCAATATTTTTTCTTTTGGTGAGGCACATGACATAATATTCAATCCTTCGGTTAACCTGAAGGTGAATTTGTGATCTTACCATGAAATCACTTGTCTTCCCTTTTTCCGCATCTTCAACAACGTCATGGAGTAAAATTGCAGCAAGAAGATCAGATGAGGAGACGTGATGGCGAATCATGAGACGAGTCATTTTCATGAATTGTCGAAAGACATGCATGAAGTAGATTTCACCAGTCGCACGCCTCGGAGCAAGTCGGTGTCCTTCGAATGAAATATTAAAGGCAGTGATAATGCTCCTGTGTTCTTTTTCCTGGAAGTGAAGTGGGACGATGGCTTTCTCGAGTCTCTCGAGAAGCCTGCGCTTTTCGAGAGTGAGTGTGTCCATAGTACCCTTTTTACAATGTTCGGACCACCATCACACTACATTAAAATGGTAGTTTTGTACAGTGTTGTTATTTTTCTTCCATCTTTCTACTATATGCTTCATGTCGTCATACAGAAGAAGGGAGTGTATGGTAGTATAGGAAGCATGGATTTTTCATTTACAATACTTCATGCATCAAAAGAAGCACCGCTTGCACGAGCGGGGGTAATTCATACTCCTCATGGTGATGTAGAGACGCCAGCATTTATTACGGTAGGCACCAAAGCAACAGTGAAAGCACTCACCGTAGAAGAAGTAAAAGAGTACGTTGGAGCTCAGTGTGTTCTTGCTAATACCTATCATCTCTATCTTGAACCAGGAGACGAATTGATTGCAAAGCATGGAGGGTTTGCCAAGATGATGGGGTGGTCTGGTCCAACGTTTACTGACTCTGGAGGATTTCAAGTGTTTTCACTTGGTCAGGCACTCGGGCACGGGGTGAGTAAGATTGCAACGTCGGAGGAAATAAGTAAAAGGGAAACAATCGAGCGTGATCATGAGCAAGTTCATGAGAAGTTGGCGAAGATTGATGATGATGGAGTAACATTTAAATCTGTCCATGATGGGAGTGTTCATCGTTTTACTCCTGAGCGCAGTATGCAGATTCAGCATAACTTAGGTGCAGATATGTTCTTTGCCTTTGACGAGTGTACCTCACCGCTTGCACCAATCGACTACCAAAGAAAAGCAATTGCTCGTACTCACAAATGGGCAGAAAGAAGTCTCGCTGAACATAAAAGACTTGGGAAAAGTAAAGCCACAGGAGAAATGCAAGCGCTCTTTGGTGTTGTTCAAGGGGGTGCCTACGAAGAACTTCGTAAAGAGTCAGCAAGAGTGCTCGGTGCGATGGATTTTGATGGTTATGGAATAGGGGGGAGTTTTACAAAAGAAGATATGGGGACCGCAGTGAGATGGGTGAATGAAATTTTGCCAGAGCATAAGCCACGACATTTGCTCGGTATTGGTGAACCAATTGATATTTTGCTTGGTATAGAAAATGGTGTTGATACATTTGATTGTGTTGCACCAACACGTATTGCTCGTAACGGTGCTCTCTATACGCTTGATGGTCGTATTAATATCACCAATGCTCGATATAAAGAAGATATGTCACCAGTTTCAGATGATGAGCGATGGTACACACATACGTATACTAAGGCGTACCTTGCGCACCTCTTTCGATCAGATGAGATGCTTGCAGCAACATTAGCTTCAATTCATAATCTCACATTTCTTACAACGCTCTGTGCTGATGCACGCCGACATCTTATGGATGGAACATTCATGGAATTTAAAAATAATTTCATAGCACGATATTACAAAAATAAAAGCGTCGCATAGATGTTGTACTCCATGTGACGCTTACTCCTCATCGGATTCTGATTGAGCAGATGTTTCGCTTTCGTGAGCACTCGCTTCCCCGTCTTCCGCAGTTTCTTTGGTGAAAGGCGGAAGTTGTTCACTTTGCTCTCCTTGAGATGATGTTTCCTGTACTGCGTCGGAAACGTCCTCTTGGAAAAGAGAAGCAAGATATTCAGTCACAGGGACTGCGTACGCAATGTAAATATCATAAATAAGGACACCAGCTAAAAACGTAATGAGTGTCCCTCGTAGTGAGAAAACAATGAGAACCGCAACACTTGCCTGTTTCCAAGAAATCTTTTTCTTTTTATACAGTCGGTAAATACTGAACAATAAAAGTCCAGCAACTCCCCACACAATCGCCACAAGAGCAATTGCTTCCATTAAGAATTCTCCTTGTAAAGAGATGCTCTATCGTACCGTGTATATGGAGTATAAGTCAATATGCTTCATATATGGGGAATACGGTATTTTGGCATGAACTTGTATGATACACTTAAGAATAATGGTTGTTAAGAAGGTGTTTGAAAAAATTAATATCGAAAAATATATTGAACCGATTAACCGCTATACGATATATTTTCTTGTAATATTTCTTTGGGCACCACACGGTGCAAAGGAGTGTGTCACTATTTGTAATGGACCAAATTTTGTTGCTCCAATGATTTTTACATTCCTTGCTCCTAATTGGACAATGGATATGTCACTTCATGGTTGGCTTATGCAAATTATTTTCGCACCACCAGTTTTTGCTGTCATCTACCTTCTTTATCGTTTTGCAAAAACTAAGTGGGGGAAGTTTTTGCAGCTGTATTTAGTGCGTTGGACCATTGTATGGTTTTTGGTACTTGCCTATTTCAATCTTGTCTTTTGGTACGGACCACTTCGCGAATTTGTATTCCCGCTTTTTACATTTTAATTTCGTTCACATTATATACGTTCTATGCACATTCCACACAACATTTCTAGGATATTATGGATACCACTTGTTACTATCATAGTAGGTGTGCCGGTACTATCGTGGTTCTTGCATGCTCCACTTAAGGATAGTGTATATTCGTCATTTCTTTTCATGACATTGGTTGGGCAGTTAACGGGAATTATCGGGGCACAGCTTTTTGCATTTGCACTTCTCCTTAGTGCACGATTAAAGAGTATGGAATTTTTCTTTGGTGGTCTTGATAGATTATATGTAATCCATCATCGCATCGGGGTAATAGCTTTTTCACTCCTTGCGGTTCATCCTCTTATTCTTGCATTTCGTTATCTTGGAGACTCTATTGAGGATGTAATGTGGTTTTTAGTACCTATTCACAACACTCTCGCAAGAGACTACGGCATCTATGCACTGCTCCTTATGATAGTGCTTCTTTTTATTACATTCTATGGATCTATTTTTTCGTATCGATCACTTAAGAATGCACATCGTTTTATGGGGGCAGCTTTTTTCTTGGCGGCACTACATATTTATGTGATTCCAAGTTCAGCAAGTTCGGATATTGTATTAAAGGTTTCCTGTCTCGGGATGGCAATTATTGGATGTATTGCTTTTGTATACAGAACTCTTCTTGGGAATGTTCTTGTCCCACGCTTTAAGTACAATGTAAGTAGTGTGAGCGATCTTGGACAAGGAGTAACTGAAATTACTTTGGCTCCTGTGAAAAAAATGTTGAAACATTTTCCTGGACAGTTTGCCATGCTTTCTTTTGTCAATTCAAAAGTGGTTGGGGATGAAGAGCATCCGTTTACTATTAGTAGTGCGTCACATGACACTGGTGAAGTTCGTTTTTCTATTAAATCACTTGGAGATTATACCGGACTTCTTCCACAACTAGCTGTAGGTACCAAGGCACGCCTCGAGGGGCCTTTTGGAGAATTTACTTATACAAATGGGTCTCGTGCTCAGATCTGGGTGGCAGGGGGGATAGGAGTAACACCATTTACAAGTATGGCAGAAGATCTTTTGAGTAAAGAAACTATTGATTACACAATTGATTTCTTTTACTCAGCACGAAGCGAGAAGGATGGCGTCTATAAAGAATTATTTACAAGTCTTGCAAAAAAGCATCCATCATTTGTCTTTCATTTTATGCCAAGCGACACCGCTGGGTATGTGACTGCAGAGGGGATTATCAAGACAGTCGATAATGCTACAAAGCGAGACATCTTTGTGTGTGGTCCACCACCAATGATGTCAGCACTCATTGGTGCTCTTGTTACTTCTGGTATTGCCCGTGGCCGTATACACTCGGAACGGTTCGCACTTCTAAAATAAACACTATGTCAATGAAAACTTTCTTCACATTCTTTTCTTTCCTCTTCTTGGGGGTAGTTTCTTCTATTCTTATTGCAGGATATATTAGTTATGATAATCGCTTAACTAAAGAAGCCTATACAAAAAAAATGCAATTGCAGTTGGCTCAAATCACAACTTCAGTAGATGATTCTCAGAAAAAAATAGATTTATTAGAACAACAATTCCAAGCTGATGGATTGGCAAAACCTGCTACCAAAAAGACAACTTCTACAACCGCTAAGAAAACAACTACTACCACAACATCAAAAACAACAACCAAAGCGCCATCAGGAACTGTACTTACTAAGACTCTTGTTGCTTCTCACACTACTCAATCAGATTGCTGGATCATTGTTTCTGGAAAAGTATATTCAGTGTCGAGTTATATTGCGATGCATCCAGGAGGAAGGTCGGCAATTGTGAATGTATGTGGTAAGGATGCGACCACCTCTTTCACAACACGAGGCGGAACAGGGGAGCACTCGTCGTCTGCATGGTCACTTCTCGGTCAGTTTCTCGTAGGGACACTTGGAGCTACAGTTAAACTGTAATAATTATTGCAAATATCATGCCGTCACCGTATCTAGGAACAATGACTCTCATGTGGATACTTTTTGTCGGTTCACTTTCTTCGGCATTGGTTCATAATGAGAACAGTAAAATGATACAGGCGACAAACGATGCAAATTCAATTGTTGTTAATGCTCCAGCTGCGACAAATGATCCTGTTGCAGTACTTGTCACAAAATCAGCAAAACTTCACGAATCAATCGTGTCCTCAGATATCGGTGCCTACTACTTACCTTTGCTTGAGGGGGCAACAAGTACACAGAATGCAGTCGCTACAGATACTAGCCTTAATACCCCTAGTGATACTACCGATACCGATCAGTCAATTTTTGGTAAACTGTTTGATCTTGTCACAAATAAACAGACTAACACAGATTCGTCATACGCACTTAATACCTCTGTTAAAGGGGACGGGAGTATTATTTATTCTTCAGGAATGATTTGTGGAACAATTTGTTCTGTTAAGTTTGCGAAAGATTCTTCAGCGACACTTGTCGCAACCCCTGGACCAGGAAGCACATTCTCGGGCTGGAGTGGTGCATGTACCGGCACAGGATCATGTGTAGTAAAAATGGATGAAGCGCACGAAGTGACAGCAACCTTTATTTCTGTAGCGCAACCCCAATCAAAAACTACTATAAAGAGTATTACTGAATCTCAGGTCGCGACACATAATACTCCATCTGATTGTTGGATAATTGTATCTGGAAAAGTATATTCGGTGTCGAGTTACATCGTGCTTCACCCTGGAGGAAGGTCAGCAATTGTGAATTCGTGTGGCACGGATGCGACGACACTGTTTGCAACACGTGGTGGAACAGGAGCTCACTCGTCAACTGCGTGGTCGTTGCTTGGTAGCTTTCTTGTTGGAGCACTACCATCTTCAAATCAGCCTCAGACGCCTCAAAATACCACAAGTGGCTACACGTTTGAGCAAGTTGCAACCCATGCTAAGGAGTCTGACTGTTGGATAATTGTTTCTGGTAATGTCTATTCAGTCTCGAGTTACATTGCACTTCACCCAGGAGGGAAACTCAATATTATCAATGTATGTGGTAAAGATGCGACAACTATTTTTATTACTCGTGATGGAACTGGTGCCCATACATCATATGCATGGTCGTTACTTGGTGGGTATCTGGTAGGTGCACTATCATCGGCAATCCCAGTCACTCCTTCACCTGCTCCTATTCCGGTAACTAAACAACCACAAACATCTTCGTCTAACGAATATACTCTTTCTCAGGTCTCTGGTCATGGCACAAAGTCAGATTGCTGGATTATCGTTAACAACAATGTATATTCTATTGGAAGTTATATCTCTATGCATCCAGGAGGAACTACTGTGATAGCAAATCTCTGTGGAAAAGATGCAACATCAGGGTTCACTACACGTGGTGGAACAGGAGCTCACTCGTCAACTGCGTGGTCGTTGCTTGGAGGGTATCTCGTAGGGACAATTGCCGGAACCACGCCAATCCCAACTCCTACTCCGACTCCTACACCAACCCCAGCTCCAACACCAACTCCAAGTCCGTCTGGAACATATAGCGCTGCTCAAGTTGCAACACACACCACTCAATCAGATTGTTGGATTATTGTGTCTAATAATATTTATTCAGTGGGAAGTTATATTGCAATGCATCCAGGAGGAGTAAGTATTATCTCTGCGCTTTGTGGACAAGATGCAACTACAGGGTTTACAACACGAGGGGGAACTGGGGCACACTCGTCATACGCATGGTCGTTACTTGGTGGCTACCTTGTGGGGACAGTTGGTGCCGCTTCACCATCACCTGCACCAACCCCAGCTCCAACACCAACTCCAACTCCGACACCAACACCAACACCCACTCCAACTCCTACCCCAACTACTGCATATACCTCTACACAAATAGCATCTCACGCTACACCATCAGATTGCTGGATTATCGTTAACAACAATGTATATTCTGTGGGAAGTTATATCTCAATGCATCCAGGAGGAACTACTGTGATAGCAAATCTCTGTGGAAAAGATGCAACATCAGGGTTCACTACACGTGGTGGAACTGGAGCTCACTCGTCAACTGCGTGGTCGTTGCTTGGAGGTTTTCTTATCGGATATGTTGCAGGCACGACCCCAACGCCAACTCCAACACCTACCCCAACTCCAACCCCAACGCCAACACCAACTCCAACCCCAACAGGGGGCCCTTATACCGCCGCTCAGATAGCTACCCATAACACAGCATCTGATTGTTGGATAGTTGTCGGCACTAATGTCTATTCTGTGGGAAGTTATATCTCAATGCATCCAGGGGGGATGACAGTGATTACAAATTTGTGTGGACAGGATGCTACTACAGGATTTAATACTCGTGGGGGTACAGGTACTCACTCTGCCTCCGCCCATACTCTTCTTGGTGGATATCTCATTGGAACTCTTTCGGGTCCTGCACCAACGCCATCACCAACTCCTACCCCAACACCTACATCGAGTACTTATACAGCGTCACAGATAGCTGCACACTCATCAGCATCTGATTGTTGGATTGTTGTTGGAACTAACGTATATTCCGTGGCGGCGTACCTTTCATTCCATCCAGGCGGTTCCTATGCCATTAGTAAACTTTGTGGAAGGGATGCAACGACCGCATTTGGCAATAAAGGTGGTATAGGTAAAACTCACTCAGCAGCAGCGAATACAACTCTTGGAGGATTTCTTATAGGAACACTTTCAGGAGCCGCACCAGCTTCAACCCCGCTTAATCCAGCGCCAGGAAGTGTGTATACAACAGCAGATGTTACTGCTCACTCAGCTGCAACAGACTGCTGGATTATTATTAGTGGAAAAGTATATTCTGTTGCTCCATATGTTTCCCTTCATCCAGGAGGAAGAACAAGAATTACTAATCTTTGTGGTAAGGATGCAACAACAGCATTCAATAATCAAGGGCATTCTTCAAAAGCAAAATTAATTCTTGGAGGATTACTTATTGGTAATTATTCTGCGACAACAGGAACAACCCCAACAAATGGTGCCTGTGGTTCTGCGAATGGTACAACTGTCTCATCTGCGCCGACAACTGGACTTTGTACAACAGGTACTGCAACAGCAGTCTCAGGGACCGGTCCTTACACTTGGAGTTGTACAGGGTCAGGTGGTGGTACTACTGCAAGTTGTAGTGCTACCCTCTCATCAGTATCTACTCCAACAAATGGTGCCTGTGGTTCTGCGAATGGTACAACTGTCTCATCTGCGCCGACAACTGGACTTTGTACAACAGGTACTGCAACAGCAGTCTCAGGGACCGGTCCTTACACTTGGAGTTGTACAGGGTCAGGTGGTGGTACTATTGCAAGTTGTAGCGCCACGGCAGCAACCGTAGCCTCTCCTCAAACGTATACAGTAACAGTAAATAGTTCTCGTACGCTTAGTTCATCTAGTTTACTTGTAAACGCTGGCGACAAGATTATTTTTAGTTATACCAGTTCAAGTGGTGAAGCGAAGATATCAATTAGTCCATCATCAGTGTCATCTTCAAGTTTTACCCTTGATAAAGACATAAAAACTAAGACAGTTACTATTAATGTTACGGGTACGTACACATTTACAGCACGATAGTTATCGAAGTACTCGTTCTTAATTTAGTGTTAATTGTGAATAAAAAAACCGACACATATGTGTCGGTTTTTTAAAAAGTGAAGTTGAGACGATTTACTCTCTATTGATCAACCTGAGTACTTCTTCATCATGGTCATCACCAGTTTTGTACAGGTGGTTGAAGATAGTGGCGACAACAGGTAGGAATAAAAGAAGGGAAAATGCTCGACTATTGATGAGGCCACATGCACAAAAAATGAACGTCCATAGCAATAGTGCAAAGAGGACTCTCTGTTCTGGAGCAATTGCCACAGCAAGAAAGAAAAGTGCCAGACCAAACGGGATAGTGATTGATTGTAGAAAATTCCCCGAATGATGTGCTCCAGCATGTAAGCCGACAATAAACATTGCAACAGCAAGTAGAGCAAGAACAATTTTGTGAAGCAGTTTCACTATAGTCTCCTTGAATGTAATTGGATTGGAACAAAGTCTGTATTTTATGCTATAATTGAAACCTATTTATGTCAAGTAATTTGAACGAACAAAGCAATAGTGGGAAGTTTGTCTTGAAAGGATTTACTCCCGCGGGAGATCAGCCGAAAGCTATTTCAGCACTTGTGGATGGTCTTAAGAAAAACATGAAGCGTCAAACACTTCTTGGTGCTACAGGAACAGGGAAAACATTTACGATAGCTAACGTGATACAGCAAGTACAAAAGCCGACTTTGGTAATTGCTCATAACAAGACACTTGCCGCACAGCTTGCACAAGAATTTCGTTCGTTTTTTCCTGATGCAGCAGTACACTATTTTGTTTCATATTATGATTATTATCAGCCAGAAGCATACATGCCGGTGACTGATACCTATATCGAGAAAGACGCACAGATTAACGAAGAGATTGATCGTCTTCGCCACGCTTCAACGCAGGCACTACTTACTCGCAAAGATACAATTATCGTTGCATCTGTATCATGTATCTATGGTCTAGGGTCGCCAAAAGATTATGAGCGAGAAAATATCAGGCTTTCTGTGGGTGATGCAGTTACTAAGATTGGACTTATGCAACGTTTTGTTGCTATCTACTACGAGCGTACTAATGCTGACCTTAATCCTGGCAGTTTTCGAGCGCTTGGTAATAGAATTGACATAATGCCTATCTCAGAAACGGTAATGCTTCAGATAGAAATATCGGGAGGAAAAATTTCACATCTTCAGATAGTTGATCCTGTGTCAATGAAGGTAATCAAAGTTGTGGATGATTATTTTATTTTCCCCGCAAAACACTTTATTTCAGATATTCCAACTCGGGAGCGAGCGGTACAAACAATAGAACAGGAACTTAAGGAGCGTCTCGCAGAGTTCGATAAAGAAGGAAAGATTCTAGAGGCGGAACGTCTTAAGCGTCGCACTCGGTATGATATCGCCATGATTCGCGAGGTTGGTTTTTGTCAGGGAATTGAGAATTATTCCCGCCACCTTTCTGGAAAAGCTCCTGGTGTGGCGCCAGATACATTGCTTGAATACTTCCCTCACATACGCAGACCTCGCAGACAAAAGCAGACGTCGCAGACTGATATTGAAGACACTGAGGAAATGGTGCCTGATTTTTTGACAATTATTGATGAATCACATGTGACTCTTCCACAGTTGCATGGTATGTATGCTGGAGACCAGTCTCGTAAGCAGACACTTGTTGACTATGGCTTCAGACTTCCAAGTGCAAAAGATAATCGTCCGTTACGCTACGAAGAGTTTGAAGAGAGGGTGGGAGACGTGGTGTATGTAAGTGCAACACCTGCTCCATATGAACGAAAAGTATCAGAACAGATTGTAGAACAAATTATTCGACCAACAGGACTTCTTGATCCAATTCTTGAGGTTAGACGAGTGTCATCTAATGAAGATATAAAGGCTAATCCATCTACGGTGAGCAAGGCAGATGGACGCCCGACCCCGCGAGCGGGGTATAGGGGACAAGTACATGACTTCATTGATGAGGCAGTGAGAGATGTGAAAAAGGGAGGAAGAATTCTTGTGACAACTCTCACCAAGAAAATGGCAGAGAATCTTGCAGAGTATTTGAAGGAACAAGGGGTGAAAGCAGAGTATCTTCACTCTGATGTAAAGACTATTGAACGTATTCAGATTCTCACAAGATTCCGTAAAGGTGATTTTGATTGCCTTGTAGGGGTGAACCTTCTTCGTGAAGGTCTTGATCTTCCAGAGGTGACGTTGATCGGAATTCTTGATGCTGATAAGGAAGGATTCCTTCGTTCTGAGACATCGCTTATACAAACGATTGGACGAGCGGCACGTAATGCACATGGTCGCGTTATTCTCTATGCTGATGTAATGACGGGGTCACTTGAACGAGCGATAGGGGAAACAACACGCCGTCGCACAATTCAGGAAGCTTATAACAAAGAGCACGGCATTACTCCAACTACCATCATAAAGAATATTAAGGATATCACCGAAGAGCTACAGACTAATCATGCAAAGGCGGTGAATGAAGAATTAAAAGTTGATCAGAAGTTATTTACTAAGAATCCAGATAAGTTGATTAAATTAAAGGAGAAGCAAATGAAAGAAGCTGTGAAGATTCTTGATTTCGAAACAGCAGCAATACTTCGTGATGAACTTGAGGTACTGCGTACAAGGCTTTCGAATAAAACTGAATAACGCTTTTTTATTATAATTTTCTATTTAACTTTTCCTTTGTAATTTCTTTGTATCTTTTCCATCGAAGTAAACAGAATAACTTTCTCTTACTTTTTCTTTTTAAACTTTTCCTTCGTAAAGCACGAAAATTTTTTGCTAAAAATTTCCTCCGTTACGCGCCGTCGCGCTCCACGAGGCTTTAAGAAAAAGTTTGGATAATAGTGGATACAATACAAATACAGCAAATACAGTAGGTAAGAAGAGGCGCGCTTCGCGCGCCTC